>NZ_JBFFKR010000061.1:0-15652 GCF_041555295.1 Ancylomarina sp.
CAATGTTGAGGGAACAAGAAATATTGTTGACGCTTGCATTGAACACAAAATTCAGAAGCTATGCTATGTCAGCTCGGTTGCAGCTTTGGGAACCCCTGAGGAGAAAGGCGACATTGTAACAGAAACAACCCCATGGAGTCCTGAAGATAAACGATCGGGATATTCAATGAGTAAATTTAATTCTGAACTTGAGGTTTGGCGAGGTATAGAAGAAGGTCTTGATGCGGTTATTGTAAACCCTTCAATTATTCTTGGCCCAGGATATTGGCATAAGGGTTCTTCGATGCTTTTTACGACTGTAGCTAAAGGCTTAAAATATTTCACCCGAGGCATTACAGGTTATGTTGATGTGCGAGATGTTAGCAAAGCAATGGTTCAACTCATGGATTCTAATATCAAAAATCAACGCTTCCTTTTAAATGCCGATAATTACAGCTACGAATTTATCTTCAAAAGTATTGCTAAAGCTCTTAACTTACCTGAACCAAACAAATATGCTTCTCCACTAATGACTGGAATTGGATGGAGATTGTCTTACTTGAAAAAGATTTTCCTATTTCAAGAACCTAGCTTCACAAGGGCCACAGCACGATCATCTCACAATCGCACCTATTATTCTAATCAGAAAATTAAGGAGGCTTTAAATTTTGAATTTATCAGCGTGGAAAATAGTATTAAGGATGCGGCGAGGCATTACCCTTTAGCTTAAAAAAAAATCACACTTACAATATAATCGCAAGCCACTTAATTCGCACTACCCAATAATTTAATCACCTCTTTCAAAGTTTTATTTTCGGCTTTTAAGGCTTCTTTTTCCTCATCGGCAAGGAGTCCATCTGAATTTTCAATTTGTAGCTGATTCGATAAGATCTGAAAGAAATTGATTTGTAGAACTTCACATATTTCCCAAAGTCTATCGATTTGAATATTTGGTCTACTTAAAATATAATAGGTGGAAGATCTACTCAGGTTTAATCTTCGAGATAAATCAACAGTGTTAAGCCCCTGTTTCTTCATTTCAAATAGAATAATCTCATTTATAGGTTCATACTTTTTCATATGTACTAGATTTTATCAAGATAAAAACTGTCTTTATGTAAATCTATAAAATCCAGACCTTAAAGCCCAATACATTTTCTAATTTCTTTGCACATATTCCTATAAAACTGGAATAAAGTCGGAATAAGTAGACGGGAACATATGTCCTCCTAAGTAGGTTAATTAATATATTGGATTAGATTACTAAGAAATTGTATTAACTCCTTAATATTTCGGGGTAAGTTCTTAATATTTCTAGGTGGAATTTTAATATCCCAAAACAAATTACGATTATATGACAACAGATTCCTAATTATTAGTAATTGTTTTCATAGATTTTCTAGAATTGGAAAATCATCATCTTAAATTATTCCCACATAAAAAAGCCAAATCTTCTGATCTGGCTTCATATACTTATACACTACAAAATTTACTGTTCTAATCAGAAAATAAAGACTGTTTTGAATTTATTATTGAAAAAAGTATTGAAGATGCTGCTGGCACATTTTCCTCAACAAGCCAATACTTTTCATAAATATTTACTCTGCCTCGTACATGGCAATCAATTCTGTGAGAGAATTTACTTCTTGCCTTATCTTCTTTCGAATAAAGAAAAATAGGACAATCGCTATGACTATAAACTCTATTAAGAAAAAGTTGAACCAAAAAGGTGTAAGATGTACCTTAAACTCAATAAATAGAAGACCTACACCAAGTATATAAGCTGAAACTGTAAGAAGAGTTGGAAACTTATGAATCTTTTTACGCCACTTATAGTAATTTGACAGGTCCTTAGCTAAATGTTTAGATGTAGCTAAAACATCCAACTTCTTTTTTCTATCTAAACTCACGACTTCTATTCCAATTCTAATTATTAAAGCCGACAGCATGGCTACTAGTCCTGTAATTGTAATAAGTGTGCCTTGCTTAATAATTAGGGAATAGCCTATTGTTATTAAAATTGCTGTTATCGATAAAATAATGATAGTTCTTGCATGACTATCGTTCACAACACTGTTAGCCTTTTTGATTTTTTTTCTCAGCGTTTTAGGAATTTCACTTGTATCATCATTTTTCTGACTATCCCATATTGACTGTATATCTTTAAAGTTATTCATGATTTCTATCTATTATCTATAAAGTATTTTGCATTTCCTTACTGCTAATACATTTAAAAAGTTTGCCTTTATTTCTGTGAATCTTAACCCTTACATTTTCATTGGTTAAGCCTACTATGTCCGCAATTTCTTTCTGCGAAACATCCTCTAAAACGAGAGATATTAAAATCTTACCCATCTCATTTAGCCTATGCATACAGGATCGTAACAAATTCAATTTTTCTTGCTTCAACTCATCCTCATCGTCATTAATTAGATCAGGTATTTCATCGGTATATTTCTCCTGTAGTTTCTTAATTTTACGAAGATGCATTAAACAAGTATTTACGGTTATTCTATATATCCAGGTGCTTATTTGAGATTCTTCACGAAAGCTATCAGAGTTTTGCCATATCTTAACAAATACCTCTTGCGCCAAGTCATCAGCGATTTCATTATTTCCCGATACATAAGATAAACACAAACGATACACCGTCGAATAATTATCCTTATACAGGGCATTAAACATCTTATCTTTACTCATAATTACTTTAATCTAAAAACTGTTTTACCTTCTCAATATAGACATCATATTTATCATACATTATAAAATGAGCTGAATCTTCAATATAGATGAATTCTTTCTTTTTTAAGAGAGTATACTGCTCATTATATGTTTTTTCTACCATACTCTTTGAGGGATTAGCTGCAGCCAATATGGTAACCGAAGCATCAACTTTCGAAAGAGCTTTTCGTAAATCGAGCTTTAAAAGATCAAAATAGCCATTCACATATGTTTTTCTATCAGATATTTTTATCCAATTTGCAATCTGCTCGTGTTTCGATGTGTTCTTACACATAAACTTTGCATAATTCATAGCCATTCCACTAAAGTCAGAATCAGACATACTTAATAAATTCCTAGCATATGGCGTATCACAGCTAATCGTTTCACTTGAGTAATTTGGGATCATCAAAGCCCCCATACAAGGTAAAGCGTCAATAACTAGGATATTTCTTATATGGTGTTTCTTTTCACTAGCCAACCAAAGAGCAAGAGTCCCTCCCATACTATGGCCAATAATCGATAAATCTTCAATATTGTTTTGCTCTATATAAATATCTAAATCCTGTTTAATGGTTTGTAACCACAAAGTATCGAGAGCAGGAACATCTCCAAAACCAGCATAGGTAACAATATGACATTCGTTAGTTTCAGATATCTCTAATACTGTCTCATCCCAGACATCACCTGTACATGTAAAACCTGCCAGTAATAAAACGGGCTTACCTTTTCCCTTTACTTCAACTTTTATTGATTGTAAACCTGCCGATACACTAAGACTGAATAATACTAAAAGCGCAATAGTTGTTGTAATCGTCTTCATAATT
The DNA here is from genome assembly GCF_041555295.1 of Ancylomarina sp. NCBI lineage: Bacteria > Pseudomonadati > Bacteroidota > Bacteroidia > Marinilabiliales > Marinifilaceae > Ancylomarina > Ancylomarina sp. The sequence continues at coordinate 3,528 of NZ_JBFFKR010000061.1, forward strand.
CCTTTTTTTTTATTGTTTGTTTGCCCTTTTGATGCAGAGATATTTAAAATGTTACACTTTCAAAAAAGAATATTTTATTACTCTAATTACGCATACTCAAAACAAAATATAAAACGAAAAGAAACCACAAACCGCTAACTGCCTAAGTATATTTATTCTAAATACAAACAGCATATTCCGATGAAATCATCCATATATCTTTTGTTGACCACAAAAGATTGCATTTAAGAACATTTCATATAAAGTAGGATTTCGCTATTTTTGAGGTCAAATAATTAGTTACTGAAAGTCTAATTATCAAATTGAGAGAGAATGGAAGATATTAAGGCAAGAGTTCATGACGTTTTAACGGACGGCAACATCGATTACAAACAGAAAAAACATCATTTAGCTTATATCGCTGAAAGTACGCAAGCCTATCCTAAAGTATCTGCTGAAGCGATGGAGGCTTTGAGCGAAAAAATCATTTGCGACCTGTTTGAAGGATCTGCTCCCTATCGCCCTCGTTACATTCTTCCAGACTATAAACTCGCTCTTAAGAATGGAATAAAGTACCTTGAACTTGAGCCACCGACTGACTTCGACGAGGCTATCAATTTCCTATCTATTCTTTATATCCATGTTCCTTCAATAACAGGCTATTCTGTTTACTTGGGAAATATCGATCAACTACTGCTTCCCTATGTTGGAGACCTAACAGAGGAAGCCATATATAAGAAACTAAAACTATTTTGGCGCTATATTGATAGATGTTTGCCAGACGCTTTTGTACACGCCAATATCGGACCAGAAGACAATATTATTGCCCGATCAATATTGAAAATTGAGCGGGAACTCAAACAAGTGGTTCCTAACCTGACTTTAAAATACGATACTGAAAAAACATCTGATGCGTTTTTAACTGAGGCTGTAAAAACGGTATTTGAAGTCGCTAAACCTCATATTGCAAATCACAATATGACTTCGACTGATTTTAAAGGAAATTATGGTGTCGTAAGCTGTTATAATTCTTTACCCGAGGGTGGAGGATCTCATACTTTAATCCGTTTGAATCTGAAAAAAATCACCGATTCGCATCACGGCAATCTTGAAGATTTTATATCTGAGACATTACCCAAATATTGCCAGATGACACTAGATGTAATTGAAGCAAGGATAAAATATTTGGTCGAAACTGTGAAGTACTTCGAAACCGATTTCTTAGCTCAAGAAGGCATTATCAAGCTAGATAATTTCTCTGCGATGTTTGGATTTTATGGACTTGCAGAGTGCGTAAATCTCTTGATGAAAAATGATGGACTAGATTTTACCTACGGACAGAACGATGAAGCAAATCAATTGGGACATCGAATCCTTGAAGAGATGAAAAAAGTGGTTGATTCAAGACAATTACCTTATTGCGAAGCCAACAATGGAAAAGCTTTTTTCCATTCTCAATCGGGAATAGATATCGATATTGAAGAAACAGCTGGAGCACGAATTCCTATTGGCGAAGAGCCTGACATCTATTCACATATTAAGACGGTCGCTCCCCATCATCACTTGTTTAATGGTGGTATAAGCGATATCTTCCATTTCGACGATACGGTAAAACGAAACCCACTTGCTGTTCTTGATATCATCAAAGGTGCTTTTAAAAAGGGAATGAGAATGTTCACATTCAATCTATCGGATAGTGAGTTTATTCGGATCACAGGCTATTTGGTTCGCCGAAGCGATTTGAAAGAATTTAGAGAAGAAGGATCGAGATATGGTAGCACCCTTTTTGCAGCCAACTCGATGGACAATGCCGATGTGGATAAACGAATTGCTAAAAGAGTCAACTCTCATGAGCGAACTGCGAGCCAATATTAGTGGCATCATCAAATCGAGTGTGATTGATGGCCCTGGCAACAGAATGGTCATCTTTTTTCAAGCTTGCAATCTGAATTGCATGTATTGCCATAATTCACATACCATTGGCTTGTGCAATTATTGTGGAATTTGCGCAAATGCATGCCCTACACAAAGCTTAACCATTAATAAGGAGAAGAAACAGATTGTTCATAATGAAGCGACCTGCACACATTGCGATACTTGCCTAAAAGTTTGCCCCGAGAATAGCAGTCCTTTCTATAAAAAAATGTCTGTAAATGATTTGATTTCTGAGATTTTGGAGGTGAAGGATTTTATATCTGGGATTACCGTTTCTGGCGGCGAAGTCATGCTACAAGCTGAATTCCTAAAGCAATTATTCATCTCAATAAAAAACCATCCTGAGCTTAGAGGCCTTTCTATTTTAATTGATTCTAATGGAAATGTTGAGCAAAATAAATGGGAATCGATTATTGATTGGGTTGACGGTTTCATGATTGATATTAAAGCCCATTCCCCTGAAATTCATAAACAAATTACTGGTTTTACAAATGAAAAAATATTGAACTCCATTCATTACCTAGATATCAAAGGAAAACTCAAAGAATTGCGTTTAGTACTTGTTCCAACTTATAATAACAGCGACGACGAAGTTGAAAAGATTATAGATCTAATGAAAAAGTTATCTCCTGAAGTTACAAAGGTTCTGATTAAGATGAGAAAACATGGAATTAGAGAAAAATACACCTACCTAAATGAACCTAACCAAGATGAAATGGAAGATGTTTTAAATAGATTTAAGATATCTGGACTTAATTTCATGGTCATCTAGTTTTATCGCTTTCTCCCTGAAATTTCGTAACTTATAGAGTGGATCTAAAACTTAAGTTATGAATGATACAGCCGATTTAAAAGATCTTTGTATTGATGAGATATCTAAGACTTATCTAAAAGAGATTGCCATGTGGGGGAAATTTTTAGCCATTCTGGGTTTTGTAAAATCTGGAATCCTTCTGCTATCCTCAATTGTATTTCCTTTAATTGCGCATAAGATTGAATCCCATTTCAATCATGATCTGCCAACTTTGGGGATGACATTATTTTTCTTGCTGATGGCTGCTTTGGCTTACTTTCCTTCGAACTATCTATTTTGCTTTGCAAGATATACAAAAAAAGCCTTAAGTCTGGGCGATCAGGATATCATGCGTCACGCACTTCAAAGTTTGAAAGCCTATTGTCGATTTATAGGTATTCTTTTTATAATCATTCTCTGCCTATACCCAATAGCCATTGTAACAGCCATTATTATCTACTAAGGCTTATAACCAATATCATCAGGTAAATTAGGCTTTTGAGAAGCCATAACAGCGAGCTTGTCGGCAAGTTCGTTGCCAGGTATATTGGCATGCCCTTTTATCCAAATGAATTTCACCTGATGTTTTCTAAAGATCTTCAGGAATCGTATCCAAAGATCAGGATTCTTTTTATCCTTGAATCGCTTTTTCTCCCATCCAAAAACCCATTTCTTCTCAACAGCATCAACCACATATTTCGAATCAGAATAAATCGTTACCTCACAACCTTCTTCTTTTAAAGCTTCCAAACCAATAATCACAGCCAGCAACTCCATTCGGTTATTGGTTGTTAATTTGTATCCCTCTGCCAAATCTTTTCGATGCTTGCCTGATATAAGAACAGTGCCGTAGCCTCCAGGTCCTGGATTGCCACTACAAGCGCCATCGGTATACATGGTAATTTTTCTTGCCATTATATTATTTGATTCGTTCGGGATATATGAATGATATTCTGCACAAATTTAGTGGATATTAAGATAACAAAAAAGGATGCTCGATCAATCGAACATCCTTTTGTTTTTAAAAATCAGTTTAAAACTGATAATATCTTAAGAGAGATTATTTTACAATCGTCATCTCGTCGATTAGATTTTTAGCACCTGCATACTTCTCAATGATGAAAAGTGTGTAACGAATATCAAGGTTGATACATCTTTGTAGGTTATCTTCAAAGTCGATATCACCAGACATCGCCTCAGAATTACCATCAAAAGCAGTACCAATCAATTCACCGTTCCCGTTAATTACAGGAGAACCTGAATTTCCACCAGTGATATCACTGTTAGTTAAGAAACAAGCATGAAGGTTACCATCTTTATCTGCATATTGACCGAAATCTTTGTTCTTATACAGTTCTTTCAATTTAGCAGGAACTTTAAACTCGTGGCTTGTTGAATCTTCTTTCTCCATTACACCTTTAAGAGTTGTGAAGTGCTTGAAGATAACAGCATCCTTAGGTGAATAGCCACCAACAGTACCATAAGTTAAACGTAGAGTTGAATTTGCATCTGGAGCAAGGTTTTTCTTCTTATTGATTTGCATCAATCCGTCAACGAATAAACGCTTACCTTTTCGAAGTTGCTCAGCACCTTTGTTCATTTCACCAGCAATTGTTCTGTACAAAGCAATAATTGAACTACCTACTTTGAAAGCCATATCATTCTCAATAACTTCTGCAGTTGGATTTTCGATAAACTTATTAAAAGATTCTTCGCTTGCAAAAACAGATTTAGAATATACTTCAGTAGCAAATTTCTCGAAATCGTTATTATACTCTTCAGCAATTACTTTAAAGATATCAGGACGTTTCTCTAGCTCAATATTCTCAGCATATTTAGCAAAAAGAGCAGCCATTAATTTTTGATCAGTAGGAAGGTTATAATCTTTATAGAATCCTTTAGCAGAACCTTTAAGACCTTCAACCGTTTTTGCAATAGCAGCTTGATCTAAAGTATCAGCTGATAGTTTCTTCATTAAACCATTAGATCTATATGCAAACATATACATCTCAGCACCTTGAAGAAGAGCCTCACTTAGAAATGACATATCGTAACGAACTTCTTTACGATCAGCATAAGATTTCTCAATCATGTTAAGAGCTTCACCGTACTTAGCTGTTCTTTTCGATTTTTTGTTAGCCCAAGCGTTGTATTCAGACTCAATCTCTTTCTTAGCACCCATTGTGTTCAACTTCTTCAAAGCTTTATTTTGCTCATTAGAATATTTCCAATAGTTAGCAGATCCTGCATGCTTCGAAGCGTACTGAATACGAACCTTAGGATCTTTCAACATATCCTTCATCATAACATCCAATTTCACTGTACGGATGTCGTAACGATTTTTGTTTGTAATCTTCATTGTCTCTTCAAGACCAAAAGAAGTCAGGTAACGTTTTGTAGTTCCAGGGAAACCCATAACCATTGCAAAGTCTTTCTCCTGAACACCTTTGATCGAAACTGGTAAATGATGCTTAGGCTTCAATGGTACGTTTTCAGCTGAATATTTAGCTGGTTTTCCGTTGGCATCCGTATAAATACGGAACATAGAAAAGTCAGCCGTATGACGTGGCCACATCCAGTTATCAGTGTCACCACCAAATTTACCCATTGATTGTGGAGGAGCACCTACCAAACGAACATCTTCGAAAATTTCATAAACAAAAAGGAAATACTGGTTTCCTTCGAACATACTCTTTACACTAGCTCTGTATTCAGAAGCTTCTTCAGTTGCTTTCTCAATCTCAGTAGCAACTTTATCGATCGCTGCATAGCGTTCGTCTTCAGTCATTTCATCATTAACAGTTGATAAAACTTTCTTAGTTACGTCTTCCATACGTACCAAGATAGAAGCAGTTATGCCTTCGTTTGTCAACTCCTCACTTTTATCATATGCCCAAAAACCATCAGCAAGGTAATCATGCTCGGTAGTTGAATGTGATTGAATAGATGGAAAACCACAGTGGTGGTTAGTTAAGAATAAACCTTGATTTGAGATAATCTCACCCGTACAGAAATGACGGAAAGGTCTACCTGCTCTTCCTAAACCAACAATAGCATCTTTCATGCAGTTATTGTTGATGTCGTAAATATCTTCGGCGCTTAATTTAAAGCCCATTTTCTGCATTTCTGCAACATTTTGTTTTTTCAGTAATGATAAAAGCCACATTCCTTCGTCAGCTTTAGCAGTGCTAAAAGTCAACAAAAGGCTTAAACCCAAAACCAGTGATGCTAATTTCCTCATTTTGTTTTAATTTAAAATCTAATGTGAAGTTCTTACTTTCAATTGGTAAGCAACTTCACTATTTGTGAATGTTGATTATAAGTATATCAATGAATACAAAGTTAATATTATTCCTGAATTTGAGAAGAAAGCTATGTAGATTCAAAATGAAGATCGAGAGATAACAATCTGTCGTGCAGTTAATTAGGTTTTTTTAGTGAAAAATTAATTTAGATTAAGTTGCGAATTTTCTCGTTGTACTTACATCCTAAATAGAAGAAAAGAAATTTACTTGATGGATAATCATCTAATAATCTTGCTTATATGGAAATATTGAGAAAAGTATTATTCCCTAAAATGACGAGTGTTTTTTTTAGAATTCTAAGCTCAATTGATCAGGCTGCATACCAAAGGTTTTACGATGATGTGGTGTATTACCAAACTCCCGAATAGCTAATCGGTGTTTTTTGGTAGGATAACCTTTATTACTATTCCAATCGTAGATAGGACATTTCTCATGCAGTTCCAGCATTAGGTCATCACGATAGGTTTTTGCCAATATGGAAGCAGCGGCTATGGCTAAATACTTTCCATCTCCTTTTATGATACAATGGTGAGGGGTATTGTTATAGGGGTTGAAACGATTCCCATCGATTAAGAGTTGTTCTGGTTTTACCTTCAATTGATCGATAGCGCGATGCATCGCTAAAAAAGAAGCATTAAGAATATTGATTTTATCAATTTCTTCAGGACTAACAATACCTACAGCCCAAGCCAAAGCTTCTTTTTCAATAATTTCTCTTAAAGCATAACGCTTTTTCTCACTTAGCTTTTTAGAGTCATCAAGAATCGCATTTTTAAACTTTGAAGGAAGGATTACTGCAGCGGCTACTACAGGTCCAGCTAGGCAACCTCGGCCAGCTTCATCGCAACCAGCCTCAGTTTTATTTTTATCAAATGCTAAAAGTAATCCCATTATTATCTATATCTGATGATCTATATTTAATCAAATACAAAGAAAAGCTTTTTAGGCTTTGCTGAAAAATTTAAGGAGACTATTGTTTTAAAAACTACTTATACCGCACTTGACGCGAATTATCAATAAAATATCTTTTTACAAGCTTAGGATTATTGATAATATCATAGAATTCATCAAAATAGTTTATAACACGTTTAATTTCCTTCTCTGTGAGTAAGTCAGAATTCTGATAGAGAGAATAAAAACTTTCTTTCTTCATCCTAAACTCTTTAAAAACAAATTCCAATTCCTCAGGAGTTCGCCTATATCCTCGGTACAATCTCTCATGAATACTCTCAATATCTAATTTCTCATTGGGAACTGCATATGGGGCATTTACCAAACTTGCCCAATCAAAATCATATGGAACTGGCACTGGGCGAGAAGTCGGAGTTTTAGCAATCATCTTAATATTATGAAGAGTAGGAACCCCCCAATCGGTATTGCCAACCATAAATTGAAAAACTGCCATTCGAGTCACCTCATAGATCATGGTATTATTTTGATGAATACGATCTTTATAAATTGGGATTTTACCATTACGCTTCGCCATTTTTTCAAAATCTTCGATAAAGAAAACATACTCTTCCAAATTCTTCACTTCTTTAGCACTATCTTTGTAGGTTATTCTTGCTAAACGAACACTGAAGCCTTCAGGCGTAAGAATCTGATAAGCTTTATAAATGAGGTATTCTTGAAAAATCATTTGTTGGAATCGGGAATTATTATTTCTACAATGTCCAACAATTTTTAACTTATCCTGATCATGAAAAAGGGTATAACTAGAACTAGCCTTATCGAATTTAATTCGTAGAGGAGGGAAAGCACAAACATTTTTATTCTTTCTATAATGCCCTCTTGTTTTTAATTGTACAAGCATGCTTACCACTGAATCTCCTAATTGATAGGACAAACGTGCTTGATGATATTTACTTTTCTTACCCGTATCTCTTATTAATTCTTTAATGTTAGTGGTAATAGAAAGTTCAATCAAAGTATCAGAACCAAATAAATAAGGAGCTTCAAACGGCTTTTCATTTTCTGCCTCTTGAGAATAAAGTCTAGCAGAAATGAATATTAAGATCAGAAAAAGAAATTGTATTTTAAAAAATGATCTCATAAGAAACTTTTATTTGAGAGTTAAAACTCTAATAAACTATAATTTAGTCTTGATCAAAACTTTTATCACTCATCTCAGGATCAGATAAGACATCAGGTGTAGTATCTTCTTTATAGAAAATGGTCAGGCGAACACTCATTTTAGATAAATCAATTTGTCCAATTTTAAATTTGACAACCTCTATACCAGTCCTTTCCATGACATTATCAATTAATTCCTGTTTTTTTGAGGGGTGGATAAGATCCATACGATCGAAAATAAGACTTCTTCTAGCCAAATGACGCTTCATCCACACAGTCTCCATGACCCAAGTGGTTGCCATTAAGCAGGAGTTTGTAAAAAGAATAGCGCTTATACTAACTTCTCGACTAGCCAGAGCATTAATTACCGATAGTGTAATGACTAAAAAGAGGTAGGTCATTTCTCTTATAGGAATAGTATCGGTACGGTAGCGAATAATACCAAATATAGCGAATAGACCAAGAGCAAAACCTAATTGCAGATCAATGCTTCCCAAAAGAAAACAAAGAAAAAATATCGTTGTAGAAATTAGAATATAAGTAAACACATAGGAGCGTTTCCCCGTAGCTCTAAAATAAACAAAGATGATAACGAATATGGTCGCCAAAAGGTTTAGGCCAAATCGTAGCATCAAATCGAGAAAATTGCCTCCTAAAATTTCTGAGGCAATTTCCGGTGTATTTAAAAGAATATCCATTATTTATCTATTTTATACGTTCTTTTTCTTTGTGTGCAAAGATACGGTAATACATCTGATTATCTATCAATAAGCCTTGGTCTATATATTTTGGATCCCCAATTGGGATATCCATTGCAATGAGTTTAAATGAGTAGAACGGATATACTCTCGCAACTGGTGTATGACCAAAGATAATAACGATAGCCTCATAGAAATCTAAAGTTTCTAGAACTTCTTTCAGGCTTATCCTTGAATATTTTTCTGTTCTTGAAAGATAGCCTCGATACCATAAAGGACTCTCTGAATATAAGAATAAGTCCACGAGAGTTGTATCTTCAAGTTGGGTATAGTTGTTGATATGGTGACGCATTCCCTGATTGATTTTTTTTATACTCATTTTCTTTTCCATCAATTTTGGAGAAATTCCAGCATGAACGAAGAGAAGTTTATTAATACGTATGACCGTATTACGGGCACGCAACCATTTTCCTAAAACCGTATGTCTACTAAAGAAATGGGAATAATGATATTGATTAGCATGTGCTGCATGAAGATACTTATTATCAACATATCGATTGTCAAACAAAAGAGCCATCATTTCATGATTCCCCAATAGTAAATGGACATTACCACCTACTTTCTGAGCTTGCAATTCGAGATTGAAAAGTAACCATAAGCATTCTGTCACCTTATCACCTCGATCAAAAATATCCCCAGTAAATACGACTTGCCCATCGCCCCATATCCAATTATCATGATCATCGATAATTTTGTTGTAGCGCAACATAGCTATCATCGAATCGAATTCCCCATGTATATCACCAAAAACAGCAATCTTACCATTAGACTGTATCAATCCTGAGTTGGGCTTGATAGTTCGCGGTATAATATATTCTTCCCGATCATTCCCAGCAAATCCATTGAAGCGAATCGTATCATTCTTATACCTAAAATATTTACGAATAATTTTTGTCCTATTTTTCAGGCTATCGTGCTTGATATAAAAGGCTTCAACTCGATTGGAGGAAAGGTATTTGATATGTGGCCCTTCAACATAGCTAGCCACACGAATCGAATCGATATTAGTCGAGTCAGGATCAAAATAAGCCGCTGTCTTCAAGGAATAAAGAAGTAATAATGGCAATATATATTTTAGGATACTATGTCTAGTCATTAATTTTTAATCGTTTGAGTTCTAAAGATAACATTATTTTTTATCCTCCTAAAACGCTTAATAATCTTAAGATATCCTTATTTTTGTATTCAAAATAGATTTTCGTTTTGAATATCCGAAAGCATATATTTTTTTTATTCCTTTTTGATAATAACAACAGACTCAACATCACATGTATACAAAAGAAGAAGCCAAAGCGATTAAAATAGGATTTTGGGATGGATTCAAACGCTATTCAAAGAAGAAAGGTCGTAAAATGACGTCATGGGTTCTAAAGGGTACTCAGATTAAAGAAGTTCAGTTGAAGTTCGATTTGAATGAGGAGGGTGCTTTTGTTGTGCTTCAGGTTGATAGTAAACTGGATGCAAACAGATTGGCTGTATTCGAAAGTTTTGAAAAATACAAACCCGTGATTGATGAAACCTGTGGGCAAGATTTAATTTGGGACAAACACTACTTTATAAAGGGTTTTAAAGAAGTAAGTGTCCTGTATTACCATCTTCCTGACATATCAATCTACAACAAAGATGATTGGGATAAATGTTACACCTTTTTCTTTAAGCAAATGAGTCTACTTGAAGAAGCATTTCTTGATGTAAAAGAAGTAGTCATGTATCGAGGTTAAGCTAATCAGCAGTAATCCTAACTAAAAGTTGACGATAGGCTGAGAATAATTTGGACTTGGAAACAAAACCAATGTATCTTCCATTATCTAAAACAGGTAAATTCCATGCACCCGTTTCGGTAAATTTCCTCAAAACAGCTTCCATAGAATCTTCTAAAGAAATTGAAGCAGGTGGCATGATCATCAAGTTACTGATGGGTGTTACGTACATTTCTTCGTTGAACATGATTTCACGAACTTCATCCAAAAGAACAACACCTATTAAGAAACCTTCTTCTGTAATAATAGGGAAAATATTTCTCTTCGATTTGGATATCACTTTAACCAAATCAGCTAGTGTTGCATCTTCATTAATGCTATTAAAATCAGTTTCAATAACTTTTGAAAGCTGCATAAACCGTAAAACGGCTTGATCTTTATTGTGCGTAATAAGCTCGCCTTTCTTAGCCAACTGAGAAGTTACAATAGATTCTTTTTGAAGACTCTTTACAGTGATAAATGAAATGGTTGTTGATAGCATTAAAGGTAAAATCAACTCATAACCACTAGTAATTTCAGCAATTAGAAAAATCCCCGTTAATGGGGCATGTAGAACACCTCCTAGAACACTTGCCATCCCAACCAAAGTAAAATTACTAGCCGACAAGGGTTCTCCAAGCTGAAAATGATTGTAAATAAATACAAATAGAAAGCCAAGCATTGCGCCCGTAAAAACAGAAGGCGCGAAAATTCCTCCTATCCCTCCCGCACCAATAGTTATTGAGGCTGCAATAACTTTAAGAATGACCATAGCTCCAATAAAAATGACGACCATATACCAGACATCGGTATAATTCTCAAATGAGCTTGATTGAAAAACTTCATCCAAATGGCCTCCAATTAAAGCCTTAACAATATTATAGCCTTCACCATAAAGTGCTGGGAAATAAAAAATGAGAATACCAAGTCCTAGTCCACCGATTAGCATCCGTTTTCGAAGTAAACGAATAGACTCAAATCGATTTTCAATCCAAAGGAACATTCTCGTAAAATACACTGAAGTCAATCCTGATAAAACACCTAGAAGAATGAAGAAGGGAATGTCTTTAATCTCGAAGGCATGTGTAATCGCGAATTCAATCAAGATATCCTCATCCAGGAATAACTTGGTTGTTATGGCTCCACTGACTGATGCACTTAAAAGAGGAATAAGAGAAAAGCGAGATAAATCAATTAACAAAACCTCCAAAGCAAAAACAATCGCAGCAATTGGCGTATTAAAAATAGCTGCAATAGCTCCTGAAGCACCACAAGCCATCATCACCGTAATTTCTTTATAATTTAGATGAAAATTACGAGCCATATTAGAACCTATAGCAGCACCCGAAGATATAATTGGTGACTCCAGACCGATACTACCTCCAAATACAGCAGTAATGATAGAACCAATTACCGAAGAATATGTTTTATGTAATTTGACGATACTGTTCCGTTTCGAAATGGCATGTAGAAGAGAAGTAATATTGTGCTTAACAAAATCCTTAATGATATACTTTTTGAATACTAAAGTTAAACCAACACC
>NZ_JBFFKR010000062.1:0-15588 GCF_041555295.1 Ancylomarina sp.
TGCGTAAAATGCTTCTCATTATCATTAGAATATTCACCCAAACAGATAGCTGACTCGTAAGTTTCGTAATAGGGTTTCATCCAATCTATTTCAGCACTGTAATCATCCGCATCGTAATCGGCATCTTCACATACTGAATCACTAAAATTTTGAGTTTGCTTGCTGTTTGGTGGCAAAGCATTAAAATCTCCTGCCAAAATAAATGGCAATCCTTGAGAGTTTAAAGAATCAGCGTAATGCTTAATAATTTCGAGTTGCTGTTTCTTCGTATTGTCCTTGGCATAAGCAGAGGCATGTGTATTGAGTAAATTCAGTTCCCCGTCTGAATGTTTCAAGTTTGCATGCAACAGATTACGCTTTAAATAAAAATATCGAACGATGAAATTTTGTTCACCTATTAATGGTAAAGCTATTCTTTTAGCACCATTAAGGTGCCACTTGCATAGAATAGCGTTCCCTGAATCCATTTTACCTATACCATCACTTGGAATATGCTTTGCTTTCCATTGCGAGGCATAAACACCATGATTCAAAGCCGTATGATCCAATAAAAACTGAACTTGATTGATAAAGGCCGAACGCTTGGAATCGATATCAACTTCCTGTAAAAAGAGAATATCTGGATTAACCTCACGAATCTTCTCAGCCAATAGGTGCATATTCTGTTCTACCTCCTCTTTTTCCATAATTACCCTATCCCCATGGCAATCGAAAAAAAAATCAATTCGTCCACCACCAAACTTCACATTCCAAGTCATCACTTTAAGTGTATCTGGGAATGAAACAATATCAGGTTCTGCAGCTTCAAAACAACTCACCTCATCCCCAATCTTCGTTCCGAAAGGATCACAAGAAAAAAGGATCAAGCTATTGAATAGGATCGATATAATACGAAATAGTCTCATGAAATAAACTCTAAATCATTAATCGTTAAATAATCCTGCTAATTTAAACCTCTTTTTTGACTACTTGTCAGGATCGATCATCTTTTTAGGATCAACCCATTTATCAAATTCCTCCTGGCTCACATACCCCAATTCTAGAGCTGCCTCTCGAAGGCTTTTATTTTCAGAATAAGCCTTTTTAGCAATTTGGGATGATTTTTCATATCCTACATGGGTGTTTAGAGCAGTAACCAACATTAGAGAATTATCCAGATGTTGCTTAATTCTCTCTTTATCCGGTCTAATTCCTTCAATACAGTTTTTGGCAAAGGAATAGCAGGCATCTCCTAATAATTGAGCTGATTGCAAGAAGTTATAGATGATTACAGGTTTAAAAACATTCAATTCGAATTGCCCACTTGATCCTGCAAGAGTAATCGTTGTGTCATTCCCAATGACTTGAGCGCAAACCATACTTAAGGCTTCAACTTGAGTGGGATTGACTTTCCCTGGCATAATTGACGATCCTGGCTCATTAGCAGGAAGAATCAGTTCTCCAATTCCCGAACGAGGACCTGACGACATCAATCGAATATCGTTGGCAATTTTAAACAAACTAACAGCAGTTTGTTTTAATGCACCATGCGATTCAACAAGAGCATCATGAGCTGCCATAGCCTCAAATTTATTTTCGGCCGACGAAAAAGGGAGTTTTGTAAGTTTCGAAATATATCCTGCTACAAGCCCAGCATAGTTGGCTGGCGCATTCAGCCCTGTTCCAACTGCAGTTCCCCCCAAGGCAATTTCGCTAAGATGCATAAGGGTATTTTGAATGGCGCGTAAGGCATGGTTCAGTTGAGAAACATAGCCTGAGAATTCTTGTCCCAAACTCAAAGGTGTTGCATCCATCAAATGAGTCCTTCCAATTTTAATAATATCAGCCATTTCTTCAGCCTTATCAGAAAGAGCGTTTTTTAGAGTCTCAATGTTCGGAATAGTATGAGTGACTAATTTTTTATAGGCCGAAATATTCATCGCTGTTGGGAAGGTGTCATTCGATGACTGGGATTTGTTTACATCATCGTTGGGATGAATAAATTTATCCCCTTTTCCTAACTCGTATCCTTTCAAAACATGAGCTCTATTTGCAATCACCTCGTTTACGTTCATATTGGTCTGGGTTCCAGAACCTGTTTGCCAAACAACCAAGGGAAAATGTTCATCAAGATCTCCTCTTATTATTTCATCGCAAACCTGCGAAATAATCACTTTTTTTTCGGCAGATAATACACCCAATTGATGATTGGTATATGCTGCTGCTTTCTTTAAAATTCCATAGGCTCTTATCAAGTCAATAGGCATTGAAGCTTCAGGTCCTATTCGAAAATTCTCAAGGGACCTTTGAGTTTGAGCTCCCCAATACTTATCTATAGGAACTTTAACTTCTCCAAGCGTATCATACTCAAACCTATATTTCATTTCTTATGAGTTTCGGTTGATAATCTAAATCAGAAAACAAAAGCAACAATAAGGAATTATAAAATAGCTTCCATTTCTTCAGCCGGCACAGCAAAAATAGCTTTGTGCTTATTCACAATAATAGGGCGCTGAATCAACTCTGGCGACTCTAATAAAATCTTAATCCACTCATCGTGATTAAAAATTTTGTCCTTATAATCAGTCTTGTATAATTTTTCGTGAGTTCTAACAATTTCTTGAGGCTCCTTATTCATTCTCTTCAATACGTCTTCCATTTCATCAACCGTGTAGGCTTCTTTCAAATACAAACGGATTTCAGGCTTTAGTCCTTTTTTTTCTAGATAAGCAAGTGCTGCACGTGATTTCGAACAGCGTGGGTTGTGGTAAATTTTAAGCATTCTATAAAATAATTTTAGATCTCATATATGAGATTATCAATTTATGATTTGAAGCATAAGCATATCAGCCCAGCGAATAACAAAGTTAAGAATAAAGATTCGCTAGAAAAATAAATACTTAGAGGTGTTTTTACTAAAAAAAAATTAAAGACTCGCTTAATTAGATGCTATTACCTAATTCTTAAAAATGCCTCTTTCTTCAATTCTCTTTATTACATTTGAATCTCAAAAGATATACATGAAACTATTTATTAAAAACAGAAAATTCGAAATCATAGGTGGAATCGCTGGAATAATTGGAGGATTCCTATACTGGAAATATGTAGGTTGTATTAGCGGTACCTGTCCTATTCAGGCTAACTGGTACTCTATGGTGCCTTATGGACTTGTTTTGGGTATTCTGGTTGGAGGCATGTTAAAACCTAAAAAGAAGGAATAAATACTTTCAAGTCCAAATTAAGACCACCATTCATGAATGATGTTTAGTCTTTCTGCTAGAATTTTCAACCATGTTTAGCAATATTATTTAATCGATCAGAATCGATAATCCTGATTGATTTACCTTCACTTTCAATAATCTTTTCTTTACGAAAGCTTGCAAGATTCTTTAATACACTTTCTTTTGAAAATCCAATGATTCTGGCAATATCTTGCCTAGTTAAAGGTATTTCAAAAGTTTTTTGATTTAAACTTTTCTGAAATTCACAGATTATAAATGCAAGAGCACCCGCCGAATTCTTTTCTTTTAGCTTCATGTGCCAGTTTATAAAATCCTCATTAACCCATGAAATGTATTGAATGAAAGCCATGGCAAAATCTTTATTTCTTTGCAACAGATCTGAAAATATATCCCGGTTAATAATTTCAATCTCACATTCGGTTAATGCTTTGGCAGAAAAGCGATAACTAGAAGTTGAATAGACACAATTGATTCCAATAAAGTCTCCCTCAAAAAGAAGGTTGAGCGCCTGCTTTTTTGAATCCCGATTGAGTGATAATTCTACAATTCCAGATTTTATAAAATAGAGATTGTGCACAGGCGTGCCACTCTTCACAACGAGTTCGCCAGCTGAAAATATCAAAATTTCACTGGATTTATATAACTCGTCTTTTTCCTCTTTTTGAAGAACTGACAAGCATGTTTTTCCAGAAGAATGAATCAATTCCATAGTTTTAAAATTATCTAATGGGTGTAAAATTACACCCTCACACATTTCGAACTACAACCCGGTTTACCAAATTAGAAGTAAGCAAGGTCCTAGTTTTACAAATGTATAATTAAAAAGAAATATAGTATGGAACAAATGGAAATACAAAAGATCGAATTTGCAATTCAATCAGAAACAAAGTCAAAATCTCAATCTGAGATTAGTGTTCGAAATTTTAAAGTAAGCGTAGATGAACCAGAACAATTGGGAGGAACAAATCTAGCACCAAATCCGGTAGAATATATCCTTTGTGGTTTAGCAGGTTGTGTTCACATCCTTGGCTTTAAAGTCGCACAGGAAATTGGTATGGACTTGAAAGATTTGAAAATTAAAATTATCGGTGAGCTAAATCCTGAAAAACTGTTCGGGATGAAAACGGAAGAAAGAGCCGGTTACCAAGGGATTAAAGTTATATTAGAACCAACTACTAATTCCAATGAAAGATTACTTAAGCAATGGTTAGATATCATGGCTGAGAGAAGTCCTGTGCTTGATAATTTATTAAACTCAACTCCAGTATCAATTTCTTTGCTATAGACGCAACTCGTTTCTTTTATTCCGAGGCCATAGATACTGAATGTAAGCTCTTTAGACCTGGAACTAGGAATTAGTTCTAATATTGATGATAATTTCATAGTTTTACAGTCTCAAAACACTATTATGAATTGCAATCACAAAAAGAAAATACAAATTCGCTTTGGCGATATCGATATATTGGGACACGTAAACAATGGTGTGCAACTGAGTTATCTCGATTTAGGACGATTGGATTATTTCGAACAAATATATGGACAAACCATTAATTGGAATGATGCGGCTCTTATAGTCGCTCATCTCGAAATTGACTATCTCGCTCCTATCCATTTAAGAGATCAAATTGAAGTGCACACTTGTATCCATAAGATTGGGAATAAAAGTGTTGGTCTGAGCCAGAACATTGTGGACTCTATTACGGGAGATATCAAGACCAAAACAAGTCAGGTCATGGTTGCTTTCAGTCAAAAGATGGGAGAAAGCATAGCGGTACCCGAAACACTTAAGATTCGAATTAGAGAATTTGAGGATACTGTTATTGG
Source organism: Ancylomarina sp. (assembly GCF_041555295.1). Classification (NCBI taxonomy): domain Bacteria; kingdom Pseudomonadati; phylum Bacteroidota; class Bacteroidia; order Marinilabiliales; family Marinifilaceae; genus Ancylomarina; species Ancylomarina sp. Next base: position 5,046 of record NZ_JBFFKR010000062.1, read on the forward strand.
GTAAAAGCATCAAATCCAGATCTAAAAAAATGCGCTAATCTCTATAAGAAGATTAGCGCATTTTTTCAAAAACTAAACTAAAACGGATTCTTCTTGAAATATAGTTTCTTGTTCTAGCAATAAGGTTTCTGATGGCGCATCACAAACTTCAGTTGGTCCAAAGTATTGGATAGGACCGGGATAAATGTAATCCGTATTATTAGCCCACTCTTTTCTTTTCGATCGGAACATTAAAAACGGATTCCCTTTTAAATCAACCAGAGCCTTTTTAATAACAGGTTTCAAATGACCATTACGTCTTTCCATATTCATCATCATGGTAATTGGCACACCACCAGCTAACCACTTATCAAAACTTTCTGATGTGTTTTTAATGAAAGCCATATAACCTGTTTTACCTGAATTAATGAGTAATGCAGCAGTATATCCAAGTGAGTAGCAGTAATCAGCATCGAAATTAGATGGTGCTGCACAACGTCCCTCATAGCCAAAGAAATGATTCTGAGGATTGAATTTACCATGGAATGATTGATCCTTAGCCAAACGATCCGTCACCATATCAATCAGTAGTTTCTCTGTTTCAATCTTAGAAACCTGAACATTACCATGAGGATCTCTATCTAAAGTCAATTGTTTTGCAAAGGAATCTGGTAAACTTGAGTAAACCTTAGCAGACTCTTCACTTAAAAGTCCTGTTATAAAATCTCTTTTCGCCTGACTTGTTGGAAGCTGATAATATTCTGGTTTCGAGGCTAAGATATCGTTTAATTCCGCAATCAATTTTTTGATTGAAGGCATAAATTCAACCAAGCCTTCCGGAATAAGAACTGTTCCAAAATTTTCTCCCTTATTCGCTCTCTTCTTTACGACTTCGGCAATTTGCCCAACAATCTTATTTAAGGTGAGCTTGTATTTTTCTATTTCTTCTGAAATGATTGCAATATTTGGTTGTGTCTTTAGTGCACACTCAAGACTAATATGTGAAGCCGAACGCCCCATTAGCTTAATAAAATGCCAATATTTTTTTGCTGAATTAGCATCTCTTTGGATGTTCCCAATCAACTCGCTATAAACCTTACAGGCTGTATCAAAACCGAAGGAAGTTTCTATGTAGTCATTTTTCAAGTCCCCATCAATGGTTTTAGGGCAACCTATAACTTGAATACCAGCCTTCTGTTCTGTAAAATATTCAGCAAGAACACAAGCGTTGGTGTTAGAATCATCACCACCGACAATAACTAGTGCATTGATATTATTTTTTAAACAATTAGAAATCACCTTATCATATGAAGCCTCATCTTCTATTTTAGTTCTTCCAGAGCCTATGATATCGAATCCACCTGTATTTCTATAATCACTAACCATTGCGGAATTTAACTCAATAAATGAATTGCTTAGTAAGCCATCGGGGCCTCCAATAAATCCGAATAATTGATTTCGATTATTTAATTTCTTAAGAGCGTCGAATAGTCCTGAAATGACATTATGCCCTCCTGGAGCCTGTCCTCCTGAAAGAACTACACCAACATTTAAAATTTGATTTTTGGATGTCTCACCAGATTCAAATGTTACCAATGGCAAACCATAAGTATTCGGGAACATTTGCTTGATAGCTTCTTTGTCTGCAATAGCTTCACTGGGTTTACCAGTTATTAAAGCGACACTTTCTCCTAATGATTTGGGTAATTTGGGAATATACTTGGACCTAGCCTTTTGCAGCGGACTTTTAATCATTTTTCGGAAATTAATCTTTAATCAAAAATGGTTGAAGATGTTGAAATACATAGGAAATATTTCCTAAATACCTATTTCAAACGTTTGCGGCAAATGTCGGTAAAATAAATCTATCTGACAAGATAAAACTAAACTGTTTAGTTACAGATCATAATAAATCAGATATATCTTAATAGTTTAGGCTTAAGATATGATTTTATAGGATAGCAGAAATTAATCTAAAACTAATTTAGATTCTAGTAGAAAAGGTTTAAATAAAATGACGTTTTACTAATCTTCCAGGTAAAGATCGATCAGGCCTTGAGGAGTCATCATGGTGATGGATTTTTCATCCTCATCGATTTCAATGAAATTTTCTTCAGCAAATGGAATCATGACTTCTTGCCCATCCAGATTTAATACCAAAACGATATTACCTGAATAATCCTGAACATCTTCAATAATTCCGATTTCACCTCTTTCTTCATCGATATAAGTAAAACCGATTAAAGCACTCGCTTCAAGCTCATCCTTGTCTTCAAAAAAATCGGGAGCATCCTTAAAAGGGACGTAAATCTCACAACCAATAAATCGGGTTGCTTTTACCTCACCCTCCATATCCTCTAAAAGAATACGAACTGTGGCATGGTTTCTTGGGGTTAAACCATTGGGAGTAATGAAAAAAGGAACCAGTCCCCCATCGATATCGATAAGGACTGATTCCAATTTATATTTTTCGAGAAGATCGCTAGATTTCTTTGCTACAAGTTCACCTTTTACTCCATGAGTTTTGACAAAACTCCCTACAAAAAAACAATCTTCTTTCTTAAACATGCAAAATAAATTAAGCTTCAGTAGATTCTGTTCCTTCTTCATTTGCAGCTTCTGCAGGAGCATTTTTAGCAGCTTCAGCAGCAGCAATTGCAGCAGCAGCATCAGCAGCTTTCTTTGCAATAGCTTCAGATCTATCAGTAGAAACTTTAGTCTCTGCCTCTAAACGAGCTTTAGCTGAATCAGTTGCAACAGTAGAAAGACCTTCTTTCTTAGCATTGATTTTAGCTTCTTTCTCTTTCTTCCAAGCTTCGAATTTTACTTCAGCAGCAGCCTCGTCGAAAGATCCTTTTTTAACACCACCTTGTAAGTGCTTCATCATCATTACACCTTCGTAAGATAAAATTGCTCTTGCTGTGTCTGTTGGTTGTGCACCACTGTTTAACCAAGTCAATGCTTTGTCAAAGTCCAAGTTAATAGTAGCTGGGTTTGTATTAGGATTGTAAGATCCAATACGCTCAATGAACTTACCATCACGTGGCGCTCTGCTATCTGCTACCACAATGTGGTAAAATGGTCTACTTTTACGACCATGTCGGGCTAATCTAATCTTTGTTGCCATAGCTTTTTTAAAATAAATAGTTATAAATTGCTCTTATTAAGCGCGACAAAGATACACGTTTATTTCTGATATAAAATAGCTTTCTCAAATATTTTCAATCACCTAAAAGATAGATAGATTGCTTGACTTTAAGTCAAGCTTTAATAGTAAAAACGTACTATAAAATAATAGCCCCCAGATTACACCCATTTTCATATATTAATTCACAAAAAAAAATGACCAGCACACTTATAGTCTAAGTCCTCATAAATAGTTTCAACTCTTAAGTACTTAAAAACTCAAAAAAAACTATTTTTGTTTGACAACAAGAAAAGATATAGATATGCTAAAAGGAAGATTCTCTCAATTATCAAATTTCAATCAAATTCTATTAAGCCTTAGTTTGGTGGTGGGGTCAAGCTTCATACTTCTTTTTGTAGGATCACTACTTTGTTATTTATTCTTTGGTATCAATATCATGACTGATACGAATGCCCTTGATATAAATGGAGCGAATCCAAACATCCCTGCTCTTAAATTCTACCAGGCTGTCTATTCTATCGGTATGTTTATTATACCTCCCTTTATTATCGCTTATCTTCTTTCTTTTAATGTGGGAGAATATCTCAAGATTAATCAGAGCACTAAATTTTTAAGCTTTTTTCAAGCCTTTTTACTTATTCTTGTTTCACTTCCTCTAATAAATATGATGGGGGAACTCAATTCTCAAATTCATTTTCCAGATTCCCTAAAAGGAATTGAGCAATGGATGAGAAACTCTGAAGAACACGCTACTGTAGTCACCCAGAAATTCCTAAAAATGGATCATTTAGGTGACTTATTAACAAACCTCTTTCTAATAGCTGTCATTCCAGCTTTGGGAGAGGAACTTCTTTTTAGAGGAGTACTTCAGAAGCAACTTTCAAAACTGACTGGAAACATACATTGGGGAATCTTTATCTCAGCAGCACTTTTCTCAGCTCTGCATATGCAGTTTTTCGGATTCTTCCCTCGCCTTTTTCTAGGTATGCTATTTGGTTATCTTTTAGTTTGGACAGGCTCGTTATGGGTCCCTATTCTTGCCCATCTTGTAAATAATGGTTTAGCTGTAACAGCCAGCTATTTTATGGGACGAGGACAATTACCTGAAGAAGCTGATCGTATTGGTTCTTCGAGTATGATGTGGGAGACCAGTATCATCTCTCTTATCTTATTTTCAATTTTGACTTACCACTTATTTCGAAGTCGAAAAAGGCAGGTTGAGTGTTGAAAGCTTAGCAGATTCGAGCTGTTTTTGTCGGTCCAACTCCGATTTTCTCCAAACATAGACCAAGCCGTAACGACTACAGATCTCTCGACGTTCGTCTTCTGGCATATCTTTATAATTTGATTCAACCTCATTCCAAATATCAAGAATGATTTGATCAGCCTCATAACGTCTCTGAGCTACTTGTTCAGAAAATCGTTGTGTATTACTCTGTAAGGTCTTTTGGTGGTTATATGCATCTCTAAACTTATCACAGTTTACACGCACCAAGGCTATAGAAGGACTATAAATTGGATTACCTCCAGTTGCAATACGTGAACGTTCACCCTCAATCAATTTTTGGCCCCATTCAATTAGTTTAATATCCTTAACCAAAGTGGGGATACTTTGAGAATTGATAATTAAACCATAAAACTCTCTCACCTCAGGCTTTAACTCCTCGCGGGCTATAGTAAAATTTAAAACTTGAATAAAGTGCGAAACATAGAGCCTAGCCTTTCTTTGCCTTTCATTATATTCCTTACTTTTTATAGATTGTTCGGCAATTGCTTGGTGGTGATTCTTTAATGCCAATTCAAAATGAGGTAAGAAATCATGAAGCTTTCTAAGTAGAATAAAAGAAAAACCTAATTCGGAAGACGAAAAAATCTCTCCCATATCTTGCGCAGAACGCAAAGCTCTTATTCGAGCTAAATCTGTATTTGGCAATCGGCGGTAGGGCATCTTCGAGTATCTTTAGGATTGATTAATACGAAGGTATGAAAAACTTCTCAATTCAAAAACTCATTCTCAACTTAGCATAAGAATGTTTTATGAACAGCATTTAAACCGTTACCAAAGCAGATTCATGTTAAATTAAAGGCAAAAAAAAAGCTGCCCGCAAAGGGGCAGCTTTTAAACTTGTATAGTAATCCTGATTACTCAGGTAATCCTTCGATGTATGTAAATTCAGGGTTTGGACCTGATTTAGTACACTGGAATTTTAATGTATAGAAGCCATCAGTTAAATTTTCTAGGTAAGCTTTTACATCTACCATGTAGAAAACATCAATACCACTAACTTGAGCAACTGCGTCTGGATATTTCACAGTTAATAAAGCAGCAACACCTTCTTTCATTCTTTCCATTGTCAATGCAACAGCATCTTCAGTACTCAAACCTGCAAATTCTGGCATTGGGTAATCTTCTGTATTTCTATTTTTCAATCTTAAATCGAAATTAGAATACTTACCACTTGAACCATAGTAATATTCCGAATCTGGATAATCAGATGTTTTGCCATGAGCTGCAATCGAATAATCAACAATCATTTGGTAGTCACTAGAAACCATTGTAAAAATAATTGTAGGATCGAAAACCCAGCCATTAACAGTCAAAATATACTGACCTGACATCATAATAGTAGAAGCATATTCAGCCCAAACTAATCCATCAAAAGAATATTCAACAGCTTTAACAACAGTTTCACTTCCATTATATTCTTTATAAAGTACCGCAACCTTATCACCTGCTTCAGGTGCCGTTATCTTGTACTTTTCAGCTAAGAAGATTGGTAAATATTTACTTGCAGGATCAGAACTACCGAAATTATCATATTTCCCAGGAGTTCCCATAGAGTCGTAATCATCTGCTACTAACTCATAAACTTCAACATCTTCAGGAACTTCAGGAACTTGAGGTAATTCTTTTTCAATCATAGCCCAAGTGCTACCATTATAAGCCCAAAACTCATTAACTGTATTGGTTACACCACCTCCTGCATAAAATCGATAAGTAACAAACACTTCGAAATCAGCAACAGCATCTGGGTATTTTGATGAAAAGAATGGATTCAAATAAGATGCAATATCCATATTTGAATCAAAATTATTGTACTTACCAGGCTGGCCTGAATCTGTTCCCATAGAGTCATAGTCTTCATTTGTCAGTTCATATGACTCCATAGCTGCTAATTCTTCTTTATAGCTCACCAAATCTCTCAAGTATGATAGACTTCCCTGATAAAATTTATAAGTAACATCAGCTACCGAACCTGTTTCAAGTGTTGGGTACTGATCTGATAAAAACATTGGAATGTAATCTGCAGCTGCAATGTATTTACTAAAGTTCTTATATTTTTTAATAGAGTTAGCATCCTTTGTTTCCTGTTCAGACTTTGCAACTTCAAGTGCTAATGTCCCAATTGTTACATAGTCATCATCAGCAAGAGTTACTTCAATTTCCTGAGTATACGGCTTTTTTAAGCCATCTAATTCATCATAGACATCTTCCATTGGCTCGCACGAAGCAAAAGCCAAAGCAAGGAATGATGCCATATATAATATTTTTTTCATTTGTCTTAATTTTTAGATTTAAACAACTTACTTCTTAGAACTTAATTTTTAAACCTGTTGACCAGTTTCTTCCAAATCCATAATAAACTAATGCATCATTAGAAGCATGCTCTAATCCATCTTGTGCTTTAGAAACATATTCAGCATCCAATAAGTTGTTCACATTACCATAAACAGATGCATTTAAACCAGCAATTTTAAATCTGTAGTTAAATCCAAGGTCAACAAGACCAACTTCTGGCATTTCCCAAGAATCACCAATAAAGTTCGCATCATTTCTTTTTGTAGCATCAAAATCAGCATAGTGATTTCCATAATACAAGTAGTCAGCGCTAATTCTTAACTTAGGCAAAACTTCATAACTAACAGAAAGAGCTGCACTAAACTGAGCTGAATTACCTACGTGTACATCCTTAAGAAAAGCGTCGAACTCGGCTGTTACTTCACGAGTTTCTTCATCAATAATCTTAGCATTAACATCATCAGTATAAGTCCAGTCTCCAATAGAAACCATACCTTTTACAGTTAATTTTCTAGAAGGTTTGTATTCTGCTTCAATCTCAATACCTTGGTGTAACTGATTCAATCCGCTAATGTTAGCGATCTCGTCACCATAAGATTTTACTAAACCACGATCTTTCCAATCTGTTCTGTAAAGAGTAACAGCAGCATTAAAGTTTGGTGCATTATACTTATAGCCTATTTCAGCAGTAATAATTTTTTCATACTTCACATCTTCATTAACAGTGTTACCATAGTTAATAAATACATTAGAGAAGTAAGGCGTTCTTTGAACGTAACCAGCATTCGCAAAAACAGTATGGATAGAGTTAATTTTATAACTAAGTCCACCTTTCACGTTCCAAGGTAAGAAATGCTCCCAATCAGTTTCCTGATCTCCTGGTGCATATTGGAAATAATCAACACGCTTGTATGATTTTCTAGATGCTGCAACTGATACAAATCCAGTAAAGTCATCACCTACATATTCAGCTTGTCCAAACAATCCAGTATACAATACTTCACCATCATTATGGTATGAGTACTTAGCATCCTTATACAACTTTTTGTTAGGATCTCTGTTATCATTTGAATCATCAAGGAAAAATGCACCTCCTAAAAGATCATCAACTTCTCTGTAATGCTCACCTTTATAGTAACGAAGATCAAGACCTCCCGTGAAAGTGAATTCTTTATAATTACGAGTTAAGGTTGATAATAAACCATACCAAGAGTGATTATTAACAGAATTACCAATAATAGCTTGAGAACCTTCAGTTGCGTAAGTTGCATTTGCAGCAGCAACAGCTTCAAAGTCCAATAAACCATCTGCTGTTCTCATGATACCATCTTTATCTAAACCTGTCTTATTATCGACTCCTAACCATGAATCTTTATTTCCTGAAACACGGCGTCCACCACCTGTACCAACAGAAGCATAAAGAGATGTTGTCAATGAAGTTTCCTCATCGATATTAAAATAATGATTTAATTGAGCCTGAGGCTTGTGGTAGTAATTGTAACCATATCCACCACCGTAAACTTTTCCTTCACGGATACCATAATCAGAATTGAATTTAAACTCATCTTTGTGATTACGATATTGCTCGATTGTATGCTTGTTACCTCTTTGGTTGTGCCATTGAGGAGCTCCGGTAATCATGAATGCCACAGTATGCTTGGCATTAATCTTTTTCGAAACATTTGCGTAGTATGACCAAGCGTCAAAATCAGTCCCTTTTACGTACCCATTACCATAAGTATGAGAACCTAATAAAGTAACAGCCCATCCGTTATCCATCATACCTGTTGATAAAGAAAGTAATTGCTTTCTACGTCCATCGTTCGCAACACCAGTCTTAACAACACCGCCTTTTTTAGCATCAGTAGATCTTGTTAGGATATTAATTGTTCCTCCAACTGAAGACAAACCTAATTTAGAAGCACCTAGACCTCTTTGAACCTGCATCGTACGAGTCACATCTGAAAGACCTGCCCAATTTGACCAGTATACTTTACCTGATTCCATATCATTAACAGGAATACCATTAATCAAAACACCTACATTGTTAGAATCAAATCCACGTACATAAACAGTAGCATCACCAAATCCTCCACCTTCTTTCGAAGTATAGATAGATGGGGTAGACTTTAAAACTTCAGGGAATTCCTGCGCTCCTAATTTATTTTCAATTAGCTCAGCACTAATTGTAGAGACTGATACTGGAGTTTGACGATCAGTAACAATAGAAGCCATTACACTTACCTCATTAAGACCAACAGCATCTGATTCAAGTTTAATTGTACCAAAATCTTCTGTTCCATTCACTGTAAGTTCTTGATCAAGAAAACCCACAAAACTCACTAAAAGTGTTTTTGTTCCATCAGGCACCTCAAATGTAAAGGCTCCATTAAAATCAGTTACAGTTCCGGTTGCTGTACCAGGAATAATAATAGAAGCACCAGGTAAAGTTTCATTGGTACTACCATCTACAACCACCCCTTTCACAGTGGTTTGAGCAATAGCTGCAACAGACAACACCATCAGTGCTGCCATTGACAAAATACTTCTCATCGCTTTTTTCATAAAATGAATTGTTAGATTAGTAATCTTGTGGCGGTTAGTCCACAGAAAAACGTTCCACTCTCATTAAGAGTTTTGGATTACAAAAATGGTTGTGAAATCTAACTTTTATCAGGATTAGATTTCGTTCACAAAAATGGCTAGTTAAAAAGGATTTAACAAAAATTAAGAATTCTATTTTCAAATTTTCGTCGCTCGTTTTCAAATGTTCATCGAAAAAATTGTGATTCAGTCATCTATTACAGACTTTTCTCTCCGATTTCCAGATTAGCACTGGGGAATTGGAATCTCCAATAAAGGATTTTTAAAATGGGTGAATGAATATAGTATTTTTTGGCGAACATAAACATATCATTTTGATTTAAAGAACACAGGCTCCCAAATCTTTATAACTGAGGTATACTGTAGGCCGTTTAAAACTGGCATTCATAGCCTTTTTTTAAAGCATCTAAATATGCCCTTACTCAAAATCAACTTTATCATTCAAAAAATCATGTTCATCAATTCATAATTCGATAATTTCAACTTCCACTCATATTTTTAGAACTTCTACTCTACAAACCAATAGAATAAATCACACTTTCGTGTTAATTCATTCTTAAGATATTAAATAGAAAACGTTTCCTTAAAATTTAATTTGCAAGAACTTAGTGTATTCAAAAAAATAAACTGTACTTTTGCAGCCGCATTAAAATGCTACGCAATCAATTATAAAACAATGATTTTAATTCGTTTAATGATTGCTGAAAATGCTCAATATTGATTGTGAAATTAACCTGAAAGCATTCAGATTATTAACATTTTGCAATTGGTATTAAACATCATCATGGAGATAAGTTGTAATAAAGATCTGAAATTTGTGATTATCTCCTTAGTTAAGCCAATAAGAACATGAGAAAACTAAGAAACATTGCCATTATCGCCCACGTAGACCATGGGAAAACAACATTGGTTGATAAATTGATAATGCATAGCAACCTTTTCAGAAAGAATGAAACTCCAGGTGAGTTGATTCTTGACAGTAATGATTTGGAGCGTGAACGAGGCATTACTATTCTATCGAAAAATGTTTCTTTAGAATATAAGGGTGTTAAAATCAATATTATTGATACACCTGGTCACTCCGATTTTGGTGGTGAAGTAGAACGTGTATTGAATATGGCCGACGGTGTACTACTACTGGTAGATGCTTTTGAAGGAACCATGCCTCAAACTCGTTTTGTATTACAAAAAGCATTGAACTTAGGTCTAAAGCCTGTAGTGGTTGTAAATAA
>NZ_JBFFKR010000063.1:0-15435 GCF_041555295.1 Ancylomarina sp.
ATACAAGAAAAGCTAAAAATGAGTAATTGAAAAGCCAGTAGGGATTATCTTGTTTATGACTTTTTTCTTCAAGAATAAGAAGTGGGAGATAGGCGAAGAATATGGTGAAAAAAAACAAAGAATAAGCCCAGGGCATAGCTAGTAAGAGACCCGATAAAATTGCCAGTAGACCTGTTTTGTATTTCATGATTTTTTCCAATATTTATCTGAGACCAGACTTGAATTAAGTGTTAAAAGTATGTTTTTTTATTCTTCTAGTCAAACGTTTTTTAAAAACGAAAATCTGATTTGTTTGCTATTGCTCTGACTTATTATTGAATGTTTGATGCATAATGTTGTTGGATGAAAAGTTGTTTGAAGTTTATTTTATCCCTGTTAATGAGTACCGAGTTAATCTGTTAATAAAATTAGTTTAGTTAAATGAAAGTTTTATCTTTGTTTGCCAATATTCTGAAATCAGAAAACCTAAATAGTTAATAATTACATAAAAGGCTTGTTAATATGGAAAGGTATCCATTTAATTCCCCACATGCTTTGTTTAATCATCTATATGAAGCCGATGATCTCAAAAAACAAATATCTGAGTTTTAAGCAACCGGGACTTTACCTTCTGTTAGGGGTTGGAATCATTCTGTGTATTCTTTACTTCTCGCTTCTTAGAGGGAAAAATAAGATGGCTGAAAATCTCTTAAGTGAAAAGATGGATTTGGTAGAACTCAAGATGAGTGATTTCTTTTCTACCGTTGAGAAGGCTTTTATTATTTCATATAAAAGGGGGATATCTGGTGCTTACCAGAATCGGGAAATAGAAGAATTGAATATGCAATTTTCCCCTGTTTTAGAATGCTTTGAGTCAATTTCTGCAGTTGACCTCGCCGATGAAATGGGGAATGATTATATGCTGAAATATTCACATGGTTCCTATGTTAATTTGATAACTAGAGAAGGCTGTATTAAAAGGAAACTACAGAAGATAGAGTGGTTCGAAAATAATGGAGAGTTGAATATATTAAAAAAAGACACACTTGATATTTTCTTTGATCCTAGATTACGTCTTTGGTTTAAAGGAGCCATTGATACTGAAGAGGACGTCGTTTTCTGGACTCAACCCTACCAATTCGCTACAAGTAATGTGCCTGGAATAACTATTTCAAAGAAATGGGAGGATAGTACTGGCATCGAAAATGTTATTTCCTTTGATGTTTCTATTTTAGATATTTCCAAATTTACATCGCAAATGGAAATTTCTACTCATGGAAAAACCTTTATCGTGACCGATGATGGGCGTTTCTTGGGTCTACCTAAAGATGAGCGTTTTAGAAATGAAAATGACTTGTTGGGTTACCTCCTAATAGATACTGATAGTCTTGGAATACCTGAAATAATTGCTGCTAAAAAAGAAATTGTAAGACATGCGCAGAGAAAGGATCTCTATACCTTTCACTTTAACGGAGGGAGATATTTCCTCAAAGTTAAACCCTTTGTGCTGGGTGATAATACCTTTCGTATTTGTTTGTTGATACCTGAGAAAGATCTAACTGATGACATTCAAATGATCCGTTGGCTTGTGATGCTAATAATTCTCGTTATTGCGCTGATGGCCATTTTGATGGCAAAGGCGTACCATAGCAAACGGAAAGCCAATGAATTGCTTTCAACTCAAAAACAGGAACTCGAAGAAAAGAACCATGAAGTTGAGGACAGTATTCACTATGCAAAGCATCTGCAGGAAGCTATCTTACCTTCCTCTGCTTTGATTAAAAACTTATTTCCACAAAGTTTTATTCTATATAAACCCAAGGACATTGTTTCAGGTGATTTTTACTGGATACATTCTTTCGATCGAATGATTTATTTTGCTGTGGCAGATTGCACGGGGCATGGCGTACCTGGTGCTATGGTAAGTGTGGTTTGTGCCAATGCTTTAAATCGGGTTATTAAAGAGTATGACATAATTGAGCCTGGTAAGGTATTAGACCATGTCAAAAAATATGTTGTTGATGCCTTTAGCCAAAGCGAAGATGGGGTTTCTGATGGAATGGATATCGCACTTTGTTGTATCGACCTTGATATAAATAAGCTTTGGTATTCTGGTGCCAACAACTCTCTCTATAGGGTAAGCCAGTTGAAGAATATGACTGAAACACCAAAGAAATCAGTTTATAACAAAAACAGAATCCTCTACGAATATCCGGCAACAAGACAACCAATAGGGACAGTCACAGAAACAAAAAAATTCAAAACACATGAGATTGATCTTAAGCAAGGAGATTCTATTTATCTCTTTTCAGACGGTTTTTCCGATCAGTTTGGAGGACCAAAAGGGAAGAAATACAGAAGTAAGCCACTCAAACAGTTCCTTCTTAAAATCAGTGAAAAATCAATGGCAGAGCAAAAATATTTCCTTGATGATGAGTTTGAAGCCTGGAAAGGTGATGAGGAACAGGTCGATGATATTTGTATTCTGGGGGTGAAAATATAATAGGGTTCCAATCTCTGTCGAAAAAAACCTTGTTTAAATTCACAAGCTGATATGAAGCCTTTATGTTGTGTATTACAAAACTTATTTGAATTAATATACAGGATCAGTTTAAATTGTAATAAAAGCCCTTTATCGATGTGTTAAGTTAACCCCAAAAAGAATGAGTGCAATGGCTAAGATTTGAGCTGTTGAGATGGAGTCACCACCAATCGTAATTCCCCAAAATAAGGCAACAATAGGAATAAGGTAGGCAATTGAAGCCGCAAAAATATGAGATGATCGTTTTATGAGCTGGTTGTAGAAGATGACACCAAAGAAAGTTAATACCGCTAATAAAGCGAGCATTGCTGCACTTTGTGTGAAATTATCGGCTTGAATGACAGCTTGTAAGTCGGTAGTCAAAAGAAATATCCCAGCCATCGGACCTACAAACAAAAAGGCTAAAGATGCAATCTCAATACCTGTTAGTTTAAGTAAAGTGAAACTGACAATATTAATACTCACAGCGACTGAAAGAATAGCCATAAAAACATAGAATACACCCATAAACTGAGTGCTTCCAAATGAATCTCCAGTAAGGGCCATTATGCAAGATCCAACTAAGCCCAAACTTATTCCCAAAATCATATTGCGATTCGACTTGCTTTTGAAAAGTAAAATTGCAAGAATTAAAGTGATACTTGGGAGCATGGCATTTAGCATGCCTGCCATTGATGAGTTTATTAATGTTTGCGCTTTAGCAAAGAAGAATGATGGTCCAATATTTCCAGCAATTCCTGAAAGTATTAATGGCCCAATATTGTCTTTGTTTAGCTTCTTGAAGTTTTTAACTATCAGAGGAAGGAATAAGATGAATGATAGGAAAACCTGAAATGCAGCAACCTGACTATGTGCAAAACTTTTAAGTGCAATTTCTCTCAAAATATAGGGGCTTCCCCAGATGAAAGAAACCAGAAGAAGCAAAAGCCAATTCTTGTATTTGTCTTGTAGCATGTTTTGTCTTTATTGTCTGTTTTTTTGTTATCAGTTTTCTGTTGTCGGATTGCATACAAACCGACAACGGATAACTGACAACATATTTATAGGTGTTATCTAGTCTTTGTCTTCTTCGAAAGCTTTATATTTTGCTGTTAGTGACGCAATCATTTCGCTAAATGAACTAATCGCAGCAAGTGTATCTTTTGAGATTTCTTTTTTCTGAAGGCGAAGCATTAGAATACCATATAGAGCTGTTAAGCAAAGTTCGACATCATTGTTATCATCAGTGCCTTGTGACTTACTTTTAAACTCGGCAATATAACCCGCTGACTTTTGGAATAAGGCGATATAGGCATTGTCCTTTTTATTGTTAAGCAGATGTAAATGAAAATCGAAGAGTTCTTCAATATTGTTTTTGATAATTTGAAGATGACCTTTTTCTTCAATCTTTTCAATCTTCATCATTTCAATTAAGTTCTCATACCAATCCCTAACTTCAATTTGCTTTTCTTCAGGTAGATTGAAGTGCTGGAGTACAGCTTCTGAAATCAAATTAATGTCGAATTTATAAGCTCTTATTAGGTCTTCAATTTGCCACATGTAGAGAATATATTCGGCTAAATTGGTCTTTCTTTTTTCTTGTGCTATAATCATCTTTGGGATCTAAAATATTTATTTTTTGTTTAGAAAATCTGCTTAATCGATGTCTTTCAGTTTGTCAATCATTCGTCTATCGTGCTTGGTTGGTCTGCCAATACTTCTATCTCTTTTTTCAAAACCAAAAGTTTTGGTGGCATCCAGCAAGTTGAGTTGATCCTGAGCTGTTACATCCTTTACAAAATCGACGGCTAGTTTTGCAGACATCCGCTTGCCTGAAATTGCAAGAACTTTATACGAGCGGGTAATAGGTGGGACTCTTAAATTGATCACTTCACCTTGTTTGACCTCGCGTGATGGTTTTATACTAACTCCACCAACGGTAACTTTGCCTTTCTTACAAGCTTCGGCTGCCATACTTCTTGTTTTGAAGATGCGGACAGCCCACAACCATTTATCAACTCTAACCTTATCGCTCATATTATAAATTCTATTCTGTAAAATCAGAAATCAGTCTAAAACTTATTCTGCTGATTCACTCTTAGGTTTTTTAGGCTCTTTTTTAGTATTGTAAGCAGTCATCGTACGTTGCACGCCTATCGTACTTATGCCTTTAATCATATTGATACAGATTTTGTAAAGTTCAGGAAGCTTCTCAAGTTCTTCTGGCGACCAGTTACCTAAAACGTAATCAATTTGTTTGCCTTTGCTGAAATCAGCACCAATACCAAAACGTAAACGTGTATAGTTTTGGTGTCCTAATGTTTCGTTTATGTGTTTTAGTCCGTTATGTCCAGCATCGCTTCCTTTAGAACGTAATCGTAATGTGCCGAATGGAAGAGCCAGGTCATCGACTAAAACCATCATGTTTTCAATAGGAATATTTTCTTTCTGCAGCCAGTAGTTAACAGCTTTACCACTCAAATTCATATAGGTGCTTGGTTTCACAAGAATATACTGTCGTCCTTTAAATTTGTATTCAGCAATGGCTCCGTATCTACCATCTTTAAATTCAAGATTAGCCTTTTCAGCCAGAGCATCAAGAATTCTGAATCCAACATTGTGACGGGTATGAAAATATTCTGGTCCAATATTTCCAAGTCCGACGATTAAGTACTTCATATCAGCGTTTTTTTCTGAATTATTGGCTTTTGTTCTTGTAAATAAATCTTTGATAAACTTAAACATGTTGCATGTAATTTAAGTAGCAGAATAATGGCCAATTTAATCAATAGTTTTTGATCTTTTATGCATAATTTACAAGTTCATTTCTTTTTAGGATGAATGAATTTGTCAATTAGTTTTAAAAATAAAACTCCCAAGCATAAGGCTTGGGAGCTTGTATTTTTGCTAATATTTGTATCAGCAAGCTTTTTGAAAATGCTACTAGCTTTGTGCAGCCATTGCAGCAGCACGAGCAGCTCTGGTAAGTTTTACCTGAACAACAACAGCACTCTTAGAATTCAATAATTCAAGGTTCTCAAAAGATAAAGCACCAACTTGGATACTCTTGCTTAGACCAAGATTTGTTACATCAATAGGAAGAGCTTCAGGAATATCCTTCATGAAAGCTTTCACTTTAAGTTTTCTTAGGTTTACAGCAAGTTTACCACCAGACTTAACTCCTTCAGCGAAACCTTCAACTTTAACAGGTACTTCAACTTCGAAAGCTTTATCTTCAGTTACCTGGAAGAAATCAACGTGAAGTGCTTTGTCATTTACTGGGTGAAATTGTACTTCTCTCATTACTGAAGTAAATACTTTTCCTTCAACATCAAATTTGATGATAAACACCTCAGGAGTGAAAAGCAATTTGTTAAGGTCTTTTTCGTTTACAGAAAAGTGAATGTTTTCTTCACCACCATAAAGCTCACAAGGAACTAATTCTGCTTTACGTAAAGCTTTAGTCGCTTTTTTTCCTAAGTCTGTTCTTAATAAACCTTTTAATTCTAAAGTTTTCATTGTACTTTTTTTTGTTGTGTTACTCAATACAAATATCATAGCCCTTGGTAAGCAGGCTCAATTCATATCCCATCGCACGATTATAAATAGTATTACCAAAATTTGGCGCAAATATATTAATTAAATAATAAAGTTTGAGCTAATTGACTTGTTATTATAAACATTAAGGATCGTTTCCGCGAAAATATTAGCAATTGTTAGTGTTTTAATCTTAGTAGAAACACTATCTAATTGGATAGAATCAGTGAAAAGAACCTCTTCTAGAGAAGATTCCTCAATTCTTTCGTTAGCTGGACCAGAAAGCACAGCATGCGAAGCGATAGCTCTAACACTTAAAGCTCCTTTTTCTTTTAGCATGTTGGCAGCCTTTGCAATTGTACCTGCTGTGTCAATCATGTCGTCAACAATAACAACATTCTTACCTTCAACATCTCCAATAGCAGTCATTTCACCAACAACATTTGCTTTTTCTCTTCTTTTGTGACAAATAGCAAGACCAGCATTTAAGTATTTAGAATAGGCATTTGCTCTTTTACTTCCACCCATATCTGGAGAAGCAATAACTAAATTCTCAAGGTTTAATCCTTTGATGTATGGTAATAACACAGATGACCCATAAAGATGATCAACTGGAATGTCGAAGAATCCTTGAATCTGATCTGCGTGTAAGTCCATAGTCATGATACGATCTACACCAGCAGCCATTAATAAGTTGGCAACTAGTTTTGCCCCGATAGCGACTCTAGGACGATCTTTTCTATCCTGACGTGCAAATCCGAAATATGGAATTACGGCACAAACCTTATAAGCTGATGCTCTTTTGGCAGCATCAATCATCATTAAAAGTTCCATTAAGTTGTCAGCAGGAGGAACAGTAGATTGAACGATAAACACGTGAGCTCCACGAACAGTTTCTTCGTAAGCAACTTCAAATTCACCATCACTAAAGTTAATGATGCTTGATTTTCCGAGTTCTAGTCCGGCCGCTTTAGCAATTTGTGAAGCTAATTTTTCACTCTTTGAACCTGCAAAAATTTTAATAGGGGCATTCATAAGTTGGCTGTTTTTTACTGATGTTGTAAGTGACATTGGTGCTATAATTATTGAATTGTTTGAAATTCTACAATCTGCACTAAATAATAACGATGGTGCAAATTTAAGAATATAAACTAGTTTTTAATAAAAATAAGAACGCAAATGTTGTATTTGTTCTCTTGTAATTGAACGACTTAATTGATCGTTGTTTATAATGAAAAAAGAAGATTTCGGAGGGAAATCTTCTTAGTTCGTATTCTTATTTGAAGCTGACAATCTTATTGGTTTCTTCTATAAAATTTAAAATTTCTTCTTGTCCCATTCCAGATGAAGAGGAACTGATGACATAAGGGGGCATTTCTTCCCATCTTACTAACATCTGTTGTTTATAAGCCTCAATACTGTCGGCTAGTTTTCTCTTGGTAAGTTTATCAGCCTTTGTAAAGATGATGGAAAACGCTATACCTTTCCCATTCAACCATTCCATAAAGTTGAGATCGATTTGTTGCGCATCGTGACGAGCATCCACCAAAACGAAAAGGTTAAGAAGATTTTCACGACTTTCGATATAGCTGTAAATAATTTTACTGAAACCACTTTTAAGGTTTTTCGAAACTTTAGCATAACCATATCCAGGAAGGTCAACCAAATACCATTCCTTATTGATTAGGAAATGGTTCACGAGTTGGGTTTTTCCGGGTTTTCCTGAAATTTTAGCTAGACCTTTGTGATTGGTTAGCATATTAATCAGGGATGATTTCCCAACATTCGAACGTCCAATAAAAGCATACTCTGGCATATTTGCTTTAGGGCATCTTGTTATGTCGCTGTTCGAAATAATAAATTCGGCTGTATTGACCTTCATATTCTATATTTTTTTGCTCCGCAAAGTTAGTCAGAATCTAGCTTAATCGAAATAGTGATTTCATATATATTGATTGACTCTATAAATTTGATGAAGAGACTCTTGTTTTCTATTATATATAGCAAGTTTTTCTTATTGAATAAATACTTCAAGAAGTTTTGTGTTCTGCTTAGGATCTAAAGTAAAATTCTTTAAACTCGCGGGTATCAAGACGGTTTCACCCTTTGTTAATGAAACAGATTCTTCATCCTCAATTTGAATATCACATTTCCCATCTAAACAGATATAAACCACAAATGAATCCAGTGTGATGTAATCTTTTTCAACAGGTTTGTTGAATTCGATTATATTGGTTGTGAAAAATGGACATTTGATAAGATCTGAAGTTTCATTGATTTTATGCTCGAAATCGGTTTTATGCTTTTTCTCAAAATTATAATCCAATGCTTCTTTAGCTAAATCAAGGTGAAGTTCACGAGGATGTCCTTCTTCATCACGTTTATCCCAATCGTAAATTCGATAGGTAATGTCGGATGTTTGCTGAATTTCAGCCAAAAGAATGCCTTTGCCAATCGCATGAACTCTACCCGCAGGAATCAAGTAACACGTATCAGCTTCTACTGGTTCTTTATTGATGATATCAGGCAAACTACCATTCTGAATGGCATCTAGGAATAGATTTTTGTCCATTGGTTGATTAAAACCGAGCATAAGTTCTGAATTCTTATCAGCCTCAATAATATACCACATCTCGGTTTTTCCATAGGCCTTGTGCTTTTCAAGTGCGAACTCATTATCAGGGTGAACTTGGACAGATAAATTTTCATTAGCATCTATAAATTTAATGAGCAATGGAAATTCTAAGCCAAATTGGTCATAAACTTTATCTCCAACCAATTCTCCCATATAAATCTCGATGAGTTCTTCCAAATCATTTCCCTCAAGAAAACCATTTTTCACAACGGAAAGATCACCTTCTAAGCCTGATATTTCCCAACTTTCACCTATTTTATCTGCAGGGTTAAATTCTTTATTTAATGTTTTGTTTAAACGGTTTCCTCCCCAAATTTTTGCTTTGGGAATTGGATCGAATTTTAAAGGATATAAGTTCATAGAGACTAATTTGGAATATGTGGCTTAGACGAAATATGTTTAATCTAATTGAATGAGTTGCTTGTACTGTTGAGACTATTTTAATCAAGTTAAATTTTCAGATAAATTTGATATTTGAACTAAGAGTGACGACTTAGAGCAATTTATTGAACTATAAAACTCAGCATAAAATTTATATCTTTGCGGTGCAAAATTAGTGCAAATTTATAATATTTGATTTAAATACCATTTCACATGTTAATAATTGGAATAGCAGGGGGTACAGGTTCGGGTAAAACAACCGTTGTGAGAAAGATTATTGAGCGTTTACCTAAAGGAGAGGTTGCCGTATTACCTCAAGATTCCTATTACCGAGATAGTAGTCATTTGCCATTGGAGAAGCGTCAGGAGATTAATTTTGATCATCCTAATTCAATTGAATTCGAGCTTCTGCGAGAGCATTTAAAGCAGTTAAAAATGGGTACTGCTATTGAGCAACCTATTTATTCATACTTAACTTGTACGCGTTCGGAAGAAACGATTTCTGTGCAACCTACAGAAGTGGTTATTATTGAAGGCATTTTGGCCTTAACCCAGCCTGAATTGCGTGACTTAATGGATATAAAAGTATTTGTTGATTGTGATGCCGATGATAGATTGAATCGCGTAATTAAACGCGATATCGTTGAGCGTGGTCGTTCGGTTGATAAGGTTTTAGCTCGCTATGAGGATGTTCTGAAACCTATGCATTTGCAGTTTATTGAGCCAACTAAGCGCTATGCCGATATCATTGTTCCTCAGGGAGGAAATAATCATGTTGCTATTGATATTTTAACTCAATTTATCCAAAAGAATTTAAAGGTGAGTGTTTAATTTTCACCTAAATATAGATTCGTATCATACCCGGAACTGGTCTGGATCAACTCTGGAACAAATCTGGTTATATCCAGTCTTGATACGAAGCAGGTATAGAGGAAATACGAGCAAAACACTAGTGATTCTTCGTATAGGAGAAGAGTTTAAACCTATTGTGAATTCAAGGTTTTGGGAAGGAGATTTTGTTATGATCTCCTTTTTTTATAGATTTAATTTTCATTTATGATAAATTATTGCTTATGCTAGATGATATTAAGTTAGAGGATTTACTCTTTATAGATATTGAAACGGTTTCAGGTGAAGCCGATTTCGATAAAGTTAGTCCCAAGTTGCAAGACTTATGGGAGAAAAAATCAAACTATTTTAGAAGTGAAGAGCAAACAGCTTCAGATGTCTATGCCAGAGCTGGAATATACGCCGAGTTTGGAAAAATCGTGTGTATCTCAACAGGAGTGATCGTCAAGAAAGGAGATGGAAAACATTTTAAAGTGAAATCATACTACGGTCATGATGAAAAGCAACTTTTAGCCGATTTTGGAGCAATGCTTGATCGTTTCTGTTCGAAGCCGACAAAGAATCTTTGCGCACACAATGGGAAAGAATTCGATTTCCCTTATATCGCACGCAGAATGTTGATTAATGGTTTAAAATTACCCAAAGCACTGAACATAGCTGGTAAAAAACCGTGGGAAATCAAGTTTGTTGATACTATGGAGCTGTGGAAATTTGGCGATTATAAGCATTATACCTCACTGGCACTTTTGTGTGAAATTTTTAATATTCCAACGCCTAAAGATGATATTGATGGATCAATGGTCGGTCAAGTCTATTGGGAGGAAGATGATCTGGAGCGTATTGCTATTTATTGCGAAAAGGATATCTTGGCAACCGCTCAGGTGTTTCTTCGATATAAAGGTGACGATCTGATTCCTGAAGCAAATTTCGAACGGGTCTAAATTTAGTATCATAATCTGTGCAATATTTTGCTTAGTTTCGTGTTTAAATAATAAAATTGAAATCAATCTTAGTTTAAAAGCTAAAACATATAAAAAGGATGAAAAAAATAGGACTTAAACGTTTAGGTATTTTTGCAGTGTCTGCATTCTCAATCGCTCTTGCTTCATGTGGTGGCAGCAGTGGAGGAGGAGAATCGGAAATTGATTTTGATAAAGATGATTTAGCTGATAAATATTGGTTTGCCAATGATTTTGTGTCTGATAATTATAGTCAAGATGATGATTTGATTGTTTATTGGTTTGAAAGAAATGGAGATCTGATTAAACAAGAGTATGGCGGACGAGAGGAAAAACAAGTTGGTTTTTGGGATTTAGATGAAAAGAAGCTTGTTATCTCTGATGCAACTTTTGGTAATGGTGAATCTATTGATTGGTTTTTGCAAAAAGGCACTAATTCGCAGAATTTAGTCTTGAGTGCTGATAATAGACGTAAATTAAATTGCACAACTAATATTCCAGTTATTAATGATGTTACTGCCGATGCGTTTATTGTAAATTCAGTTAATACGAATGGTGATATAACCAGATACTTGCAATGCAGGATTACTGGAAAAAGTATAGCCAGTGCCAAGTTATTGTTAAGTTCTGGTCAAAAAATAGATTTAGCAAAAACCGTTGAAGGAACTGTCTCCGTTTTCTCATTAACAGAAAGTAGTATAAATGATTTAAAAACTGAGTCGTTCCCTGAAAATGATGATGTTAAGTTTTATTTAAAGCTTGATAACGGTTTAGAAGTTAAATTGACTGATGTTAATGATGACAAGACAATAAGCTCTCTAAAAAATGAACAGAACTACAATCAAGGAACTCATGTTGTAAAATGGACTGCTCTTGATGAAAGTGATATTTATTACAATATCGAAATTTTGGATCTAAATGGTAAAATCCTCTTTAGAAGTCGTTCTCTTTCTGCTCAAGCTAATGATGAGATGGAAATTCAAATTGATAAGAATGTTGATTCAGAATTTGAATCACTTGATGATTTAGAAGCAGATAAGCAATATAAAGTGAGAATTAATGGTGTAAAGTATGAGGATGAAATAAATCCATCTACGTCGAAACACGAAGATTATAATATACAAGCTAAGACTATTTATTCCTATTCCATAATTTGGTCTTAGTCAGAATTTACAAACAGTAACATACTAAAAGGCGAATAGAATTATAATTCTATTCGCCTTTTAGGTATATCATGTTTTATTTAACATTAATTGTTTAGGCTTTTTGTTAAAACTTTTAGGATAAATCGAGGCTTGATACACGATTGATGTTAATATTTTTAAGCTATACTGTGGTTCGATACTCGATTTTTGTGTATCGAAGCAGGGCAGGTGTTAACTTTTTTAACAGCAAGTGTGTCTGCATTCTCGATATTCGAGTATAGATACTCGAACAAACCTAAAAGAGCCGCATTAAGTGGTTTTGTTTTTAGCAGAATGCACTTGTTTAGATATTTAAATCCGGACATATCCTTTCTCTGTGCCTTAAATAATATTGTGCTAGCTATCTGTTTGTAGAGAATTTGATCTTTTCAATAGGGATTGATGATTTAAGAATAGTCTTTATTGCAGGAGTAGATTAATTTTAAAAACCGCAGGGCTTAATTTATAGGATATCAAAATGAAATCTAGTTTCTGTAAAAATTATTCCAAAACAAAGTAGTTGATGGTTTTCACAAGTAAATCAGGCTGTTCAGCATGTACCCAATGTCCAGCTCTAGGAATACTAGTAACCTCGGCATAGGGGAATATGGTTCGAATAAGCTTGTGATCGTTATCGCAGATATAATTCGATTCCTCGCCTTTTATAAATAAAACAGGGAATCCCGTAATGCCTTTCCCTTTCGTGAAAGTGCTTTCATCAATACCATCCATTATTTGTGGAAGGTATTTACTGATAGCTTCAATATTTAATTTCCATCCAAAGCTTTTGTCCTCGTTTCGTTTTAGATTCTTCAGAAGGAATTGTCTGACTTTTTCACTTTTTATTTGTTTAGCAAGCTCTAAATTGATTTCAGTTCGTGAATTGAATTGGCTTAAATCAATATTCAGAATAACAGAAACAAGATGTTCGTGGTTTATTGTTTGTGGTGTATAATCGGATATTTTGCTGTAGTTCTTGGGAGCAATATCAACAACAAGCAAACTACTCACTCGCTCTGGATGATCAATAGCAAAAAACATAACAGTCTTACCGCCCATTGAGTGACCCAGAAGAACGGCTTTGTCTATTTGCTGATCATCCATAAATTCCAGGAGATCGTCCTTTAGGTCTGAGTAAGTGTGTGAATCAGCATGAGGCGAATTTCCATGGTTACGCTGATCAATTAAGAAAACCTCGAAATTTTGAGATAATTCCTTGGCTATAGTTAGCCAGTTATCTAAACTTCCGTACAAGCCATGAACAATTATTAGGGCTGGCCCTTCGCCAAGTTTTTTGTAATTGAGTTTCATGGCAGTGTGTTGGTGAGAAAAGATGTTTGATGTGAAGCTGTAAATCTTCACATCAAACGATTCTGTTTTATTTTAATTGACGCTTGTACATTTGAATGGTGTTTTCCATTCCAAAATATAAGGCATCAGCAACCAAGGCATGTCCGATTGAAACCTCAGCAAGATTAGGTACATTTTCATTGAAGAACTTAAGGTTCTCAAGACTCAAATCGTGACCTGCATTCACTCCCAATCCTAATTCATTAGCTTTTTCAGCGGCAATGGTGAATAAACGAACAGATTCTTTCGGATTATTTGGAAAGTCTGTTGCGAAAGGCTCAGTATAGAGCTCAATTCTATCAGTCCCCGTTTCTTTAGCACCTTCAATGTTTTTAAGATTTGTGTCCACAAAAATAGATGTGCGAATACCTGCAGTTTTGAATATAGAAATCACTTCAATTAGAAAGTCTTTGTTTGTAACCGTATCCCATCCTGCATTAGAAGTTATCGCTTCAGGTGGATCCGGAACTAGAGTTACCTGCTCTGGTTTTACACTTAATACCAAATCAATAAATTCTTTATTTGGGTATCCCTCAATATTAAATTCAGTTGTAACAATCTTTTTAAGATCTAATACATCTTGATAACGAATATGGCGTTCGTCCGGACGAGGGTGAACTGTGATGCCTTCAGCACCAAATCTTTCACAGTCTGTCGCCATTTTGCAAACATTGGGCGTATTGCCACCTCGGGCGTTTCTTAATGTTGCAATTTTGTTTATATTTACACTAAGTCTAGTCATTTTATGAAGAATAATTGAGTTATTAAAACTTGAACTCAAAATTTGTACTATTTAGTTGTTCTGCTTAATGGCAAAATTAGAAGTATTTCCTTGAAAAAAAACCTAATATGATTGCAAAAGATTTAATTTCTGATGTTGTTCCGGTTTTAAGAGAGTCTGATACGGGCCTTCAAGCTCTTAATTGGATGGAAATATTTAAGGTTTCTCACCTACCTATTGTGAGAGGCGATGAATTTATTGGGCTTCTTTCTGATAATGACATTTACGATTTAAATCAGGTTGAAGAGCCTATTGGGAAGCAAAAACTATCTTTATTTAGCCCTTTTGTTACTCAAGATCAGCACATATACGATGTGATTGAAAAAGTTTCTCATCTCAAATTAACAGTGATTCCTGTTCTTTTAGAGGATGAAACATATCTAGGTCTGATCACTCTAAGTGATTTGATGCAATACGTCGATAAAATTTTTGCAGTGAGTGAACCTGGTGGTATTATTGTTTTAGAATTAAACTCTATTGATTATTCTCTCAGTGAAATTGCTCAAATTGTGGAAGGTAATGATGCGAAAATTTTGAGTCTCTATATTAAATCCTCGGATACCTCTCGTAAAGTTGAACTAACCCTCAAGATTAATCAGACAAATTTAACATCTATTGTTCAGACCCTCCATCGTTACGATTATATCATCAAATCATCTTACCTAAGAAACGATGATATGCAAGATTTACTTTTTGATCGTTATAATTCTTTTATGAGATTTTTGAACACCTAATTTATGTGATTCAAAATCCTCCATAATCTTGTTTAGCTTCTCTATTCCCTTATATTTGTGAATAAATTATAATACAAGTTATCGTAATTAAAAATTGATGTTGAGTTTCAGCTCTATTCATTTATTTTGAACATTTACTATATTAAAGAACAACATGAAGATAGCCCTGTTTGGGAAGCAGTTTAGTGAAGATTTTCTAGATAGCTTTAAATTAATTTTAGATGAGTTTAATTCGCGTAAAATTGAACTTTGTATTTATCGTCCATTATACGACTTTATCGTAAATGAACTGGATTTTATTCCAGATATCACCGAGTTTTTTTCTCAGCATGCAGATTTGGATAAAAAAGCAGATTACTTTTTTAGTATTGGTGGGGATGGTACTTTTCTTGACGCAGTAACTGTGGTACAGGATTCTGGAATTCCTATTGTGGGTGTTAATAGTGGTCGATTAGGTTTCATGGCTGATATTGCTCGTGAAGAAATCCCTGCAGCTATCTCAGATATTTTTGAAGGTAATTATTC
>NZ_JBFFKR010000064.1:0-15062 GCF_041555295.1 Ancylomarina sp.
AATATTTCAAAGTATCATTTGCAAAAGTTCTTTGCTGATGCTGAAATGGAATATGAGGAAGAGACGATTTTACGACGGGAAATTTTACCTAATGGTAAAACTCGTGCTTTTGTAAACGATTCACCTGTTAATATCAAACTTTTAAAAGAGTTGGGACTTAGGCTAATCGATATTCATTCTCAGAACCAAAATTTGTCTTTAGGGGATTCTGAGTATCAAATGGGAATCGTTGATACTTATGCACAACATGCTTCATTATTGAATGATTATCAAGTTCAATTTGAAAATTATCAGCATATCAAACGAGAATTGCATCGTAAAGAACAAATTGCTTTAAAAGAAAAATCTGATTTGGATTACTATCAATTTCAATTGGAGCAACTTCTTGATGCAAATTTGGTAGAAGGAGAACAAGTTGAAATGGAATCAGAACTTGAAACTCTAAACCATGCTGAAGAAATAAAAACGAATTTATTTAAGGCTTCTAACTTGCTTAGTGAAGGAGAAGTGGCTATTATTTCTCTATTAAAAGAGGCACGCACTGCTATAGATCAAGTACAGAATGTGTTTTCTGAAGGGGAAGGGTTTTATGAGCGCTTTGAAAGTTCATGTATAGAATTAGAAGATTTAGCGGCAGAACTAGAAAGAAGCTACGAATCCATGGAGTTCGATCCATCTAGAATTTCTTTACTGAATGAAAGGCTGGATACTATTTATAGTTTTCAGCAAAAGCACCGTGTAGAGTCTGTTGAGGAATTAATTAAGATACGTGAAGACTTGGATCAGAAAGTTCAGGATATTACATCAAGTGATGATTTGATTGAAGAATTAAAATCTCAATTGCAAAAGCAGGAATCAAAACTTGTTAAGGCCTCTGATAAGCTTAGTAAAAGCAGGAGGTTTGTGATTCCAGATATTGAAAAAGCTTTGGAATTTCAACTGGTTCAATTGGGAATGCCTCATGCTAAAATTAATTTCGAGCAAAGTATTGCCGAAGAATTTCAGTATTTAGGGAAAGATTTAATCCGAATTCTGTTCTCTGCAAATAAGAATGGACAACCTGAAGAGATTTCAAAGGTTGCTTCAGGTGGAGAAATGTCGCGATTAATGCTGAGTATTAAATATTTAATATCCGCTTCTACAGCCTTGCCATCTATTGTTTTTGATGAAATTGACACTGGTGTTTCTGGAGAGATTGCAGATAAAATGGGAGTTGTTATGCGTGATATGGCTGAAAATATTCAGGTAATCAGTATTACTCACTTACCTCAAATTGCAAGTAAAGGAAACTACCATTATAAAGTTTATAAGGCTGATGATGAGTTGGAAACTTACTCAAATATAGTCCTTTTAGATAGTGAAAGTCGTATTGAAGAGCTAGCGAAAATGCTTAGTGGAGCTGACATGACGCAAGCTGCGATGGAAAATGCTAAGGTTCTGTTATCTAGGTAGATCAATTGTGAGGTGTTTGATTAGAGAATTTATTCAGTCTTAATAAATGATCTTTTTTTGATTTATTCTAAATAATATTGGTTAAATTTGTGGCTGATAAATTGAAAATTTCAAATTATGTCTTATAACTTATTAAAAGGAAAAAAAGGAATCATCTTTGGTGCCTTAAATGAAATGTCAATCGCATGGAAAGTTGCTGAATTGGCTGTTGAAGAAGGTGCCGAGATCGTCTTAACAAATACACCCGTTTCCATTCGTATGGGAACTATTGATGAGTTAGCAAAGAAATGTAACGCTCATGTTATCCCTGCTGATGCAACTAATCCTGAGGACTTGGCGAATTTGTATACAAAATCAATGGAGCTTTTAGGAGGTCCTGTTGATTTTATTCTACACTCTATTGGGATGTCACCAAATGTTCGTAAAGGAAATTCATATGATGAATTGAACTACGAATACCTTAAGAAAACTCTTGATGTTTCGGCTATCTCTTTCCACAAAGTGATTCAGAAAGCTAAAGAAATGGATGCAGTTGCCGAATACGGATCGATTGTTGCTTTATCTTATGCGGCAGCGCAAAGAACGATGTATGAATATAATGATATGGCTGATGCAAAAGCCATGTTAGAGTCTATTGCACGTAGCTTTGGTTATATCTATGGTCGTGAGAAAAGCGTTCGAGTGAATACGATCTCACAATCACCTACGATGACGACTGCTGGTAGTGGTGTAAAAGGTTTTGATAAACTGATTGATTTCTCTGAGCGAATGTCGCCACTGGGAAATGCTTCTGCTCAGGAATGTGCAAATTATTGTATCACTCTATTCTCAGATCTAACTAGAAAAGTAACCATGCAGAATTTATTCCATGATGGTGGATTCTCAAATATGGGAATGAGTTACAGAGCTATGCAACAGTATAATAAGAGCTTTGATGAAAAGTGTGACTGTAAATAGTCAACTCATCTAACTCATAATTTTAAAGCTCCCTTTTAGTAGGGGGCTTTTTTTGTGCTTATTATTCAGGTCATTGAGCCTTGATTACTATATAACAAATAAAGGATATAGACTTCTTTATTTGCAGTAAAATCTAGCTTGTGTATTCCTAGTCTAAAATTTTTATAATCATCTTAGAAATTGTACATTTGTGTCTGATTTTTTGGAAGGACTCAATATGAAAAACATCCATAAATATAGAAATAGTGAACTCTTAGTCATATTTTACGGAATGAATGATTGGAATCGTACAGTTAATTCGATTCATATAAAACAGATTAATGACCACCAAAGCAACTAATATTCATCCAGTTTTCGACCGAATTATTGGACGAGATGAGAAGGAACAATTTTTAAATCAAAAAGCTCGTGTTATTTGGATGACAGGACTTTCTGGATCTGGAAAAACAACAATTGCAATTGGTTTAGAACAGGCGCTTCAGAAAAGAGGATTTTTAACTCAAATTCTAGATGGAGATAACATCCGAACGGGTATTAATAAAAATTTAGGTTTTTCTGAAGAGGATAGAACAGAGAATATTCGCCGTATTGCCGAAGTTTCAAAGCTATTTGTTAACTGTGGCATCATCACAATTAATTGCTTTGTTAGCCCAACTCTTGCAATAAGAGAACAAGCCAAAGAGATTATAGGAGATGATGATTTTAGAGAGATCTACATCAATGCATCTTATGAGCAGTGTGAAAAGAGGGATGTTAAAGGTTTGTATAAAAAAGCACGTAATGGTGAGATTAAAAACTTTACAGGTTTAGATTCACCTTTTGAAGCCCCTGAAAATGCTTTCTTGGAAATTAAAACGGCAGATATGTCAATTGAAGAATCTGTAAAATGTTTGGTAGATGCCATTCTATCTCATATAAAGCAGGCATAGTTAATTAGAGAATATAAAAATGTATTATACTGGTGATCGAATTTGATCACAGAAGAGTAAATAAAATTTTTTCGAATGAATGAATACAATATAAATCACTTAAGAGAACTGGAAGCTGAATCGATTTATGTGATTCGTGAAGTTGCAGCTCAATTCGAGAATCCTGTGATGTTATTTTCGGGAGGAAAGGATTCTATTATCATGTTTCATTTGGCACGTAAGGCTTTTGCACCAGCGAAGGTGCCTTTTGCTTTAATGCATGTTGATACAGGTCATAATTTCCCGGAGACTATAGAATTTCGTGATGAATTGATGGAAGAAACAGGTACTCGGATTTTTATACGATATGTACAGGACTCAATTAATCAGGGACGTGCAGTAGAAGAAACGGGCTTTAATGCCAGTCGTAATAAACTGCAAACTGTAACCCTTCTTGATGGTCTTGAAGAGTTAAACGTGGATTGTGCAATGGGTGGAGGTCGTCGTGATGAAGAAAAAGCCAGAGCTAAAGAACGTTTCTTTTCTCATCGTGATGAGTTTGGTCAGTGGGATCCTAAAAATCAAAGACCAGAGCTTTGGAACCTTTTTAATGGTAAAAAGAATATGGGAGAGCACTTTAGAGTATTCCCAATTTCGAACTGGACAGAGATGGATGTATGGCAATACATTTACTTAGAGGATATCAAGATTCCTAATTTGTATTTCTCTCATGAGCGTGAAGTTTTCCAACGTAATGGAACACTCTTAGCTAAGTCTGACTGTATTCCAATGCGCGATACTGAAATGATTGAGACACGTACTGTTCGTTTTAGAACCATTGGTGATGCCACATGTACGGGTGCTGTAGAGTCTGAAGCAAATAGTCTTGAAGATATTATTGAAGAAGTTGCTGCAACAAGAACAACTGAACGAGGAACTCGTTCAGATGATAAGCGTTCAGAAGCTGCTATGGAAGATCGTAAAAAAGAAGGGTATTTTTAAGCCACTTCAAAGCTTTAATTATTAATTTAAGTGTTCTGCATTTGAATCAAAAGATAGATTCGAGATTGAGTTCTCGTTTATAAATCTAGAATAAAAAGAAAATAAATATGTCAGATAAAACATCAGGATATTTAGATATGGAGCTTTTACGTTTCACTACTGCTGGTAGTGTTGATGATGGTAAAAGTACCCTAATTGGTCGTTTGTTGTATGATAGTAAAGCCATCTTTGAAGATCAGATGGAAGCTATCGAGATTTCTAGTAAAAAACGTGGCGACACCGAGGTAGACTTGGCTTTACTTACAGATGGTTTAAGAGCCGAGCGTGAGCAGGGGATTACCATTGATGTGGCTTACCGTTATTTCGCGACTCCAAAACGTAAATTTATTATTGCTGATACACCGGGTCATATTCAGTATACTCGAAATATGGTGACAGGAGCTTCTACGGCTAACTGTGCTCTTATTTTAGTTGATGCTCGTAATGGTGTTATTGAGCAAACTCTTCGTCATTCATATATTGCTAACTTGTTGCAAATTCCTCACCTTATTGTTTGTATCAATAAGATGGACCTGATGAGTTACTCAGAAGAGACCTATGAAAATATTAAGAATGAATATCAGAAAGTTGCTGATAAATTGAATATTAAAGATGTTCGATTTATTCCTATATCAGCCAAATTTGGAGATAATGTGGTTGATGCTTCTGAAAATATGGATTGGTATAAGGGTGAGACTTTATTGACTTTATTGGAGACTATCGAAATTCTTGACGATAGAAACCATGAAGATGCTCGTTTCCCAGTACAATATGTTATTCGTCCTCAGAGCGATGAGTTTCACGATTACCGTGGATTTGCAGGTCGTGTAGCTAGTGGTGTATTCAAGCCAGGCGATAAGGTTAAGGTATTGCCATCGGGTAAGGAAACTACAATTAAAGCAATTGATACGCTGAATGGTGAGTTAGATATGGCGTTTACACCTCAATCGGTTACTTTAAGATTGAATGATGAGATTGATACTTCGAGAGGAGATATGATTGTAGCTGCTGATAATGTTCCAAGAATGGAGCAAGAATTCGAAGCTATGGTCTGTTGGATGAATGAGCGTCCTATGATGCTAGGTGGTAAATATACAATTAAGCATACTTCAAACGAAACGCGTTGTATTGTTCGTAATGTAAACTTTAAAGTTGATGTTAATACTTTGGAAGAAATGACGGATGATAAAACGATTGGCTTAAATGATATTGCTTGTTTGAAATTAAAAACAGCTAAGCCACTGTTCTTTGATTCTTACAAAAAGAATCGCAACACAGGAAGTTTTATTTTAATTGATGAAGCAACTAACGAAACTGTTGCGGCGGGTATGATTAGATAAGATTAGTTGAAATCTTGTTTCATCTAATATTTAGATAGCATAAAAAAAGCTCCCATTTGGGAGCTTTTTTTGTTGCATTAAATTTTGTTTTATTTAAAATTTGAATCCAAAAGTTAATCTAACTTGATGATTTTCGTCTTGAAGATCTACTTTACCTGAAGTTAAATCTCCATCAGCTGTTGGAGTACTATAGTATATGTATGATTCATCCTTATCGGAATAGCTATAAGCAGCATCGAAGAAGAAATTACCTTGACGAATACCGAAACCTGCAGAATAGATATTGTACGATTCGTCTATTGAGCTAGCCTTATATGGGTTTCCAAAATTTGCAAATCCGCCTCTTAAGCTTAATGCAGATGATACTCGATATTCTAAACCAGCTCTTAAATTACCAACACTTTCATATGATGATTTAATGATATCATTCGCTTCAGGAAATTCTGCGGATCCATTGAAATCAAAATCATCTTGTCCATCAGAAAACTTGGCATTTGAGTAATCTACAAATTCATAATCTAAACTAAGTATTGCTTTTTTAGATAGAACAACGGCACCACTTAATGTGAATTTCATTGGTGTTCTATAGTCATACGTGTAGTTTGATAAGCGAGTTTTATCAGCATAGTTTGAGTAGCCATCAAGATCTTCAGTTTTAAAATGTGAAGCCATTCTATTCTGGAATTCGTCTTCCATAGAGAAGAATGTTGGTGTATGAAGTGAAGCTCCTAATCTGATGTTTTGATTAGGCTTGTAAATAAGTCCTAACTTAAGATTAGCTCCTACACCCGTTGTTTTTACATATTCCTCAAGATAGTAATTACTCAAATCAGAAGCACTGTTTGTTAGTGTACTCTCAGTAAAACGCGCTGTTGATTTGTAATTAATACTTTGAATACCAAGTGAAGCCCCTATGTATAGTTTATGAGCATAGTTGGCTCCGAAAGAAATATTAAATTCACCCATATGACCTCTTTCTTCTACCGTTTTTCTTTGGTTCATTCTTTCTCCAGGAAAGATAGGAAGATCATAATCTAGAGGGTTTTCATCTTGTGGATTCAATAAATAAGTTTCGTAAGCTAGATATTCTACTGTAGGGTAATTAACTCTCAATTGGTTGTCAGAAAAACCATCAGCATTTACTTCAAAAACATCTAGCATGCTTGACTCAGAATTTAGTATCTGAGAGATTGAAGATTTTCTAAAGTTATTGATACGATTGTATCCAATCCCCAAATTGAAATTCTGCCAGCCATCTTTACTTGTCATTCTTGGTTTAAAGGTGGCTACATAGCCAATATTACTGATTCCAAAAGTGAATTTGTCATCACTAAGGTTGCCGCTGGTGCTTTTTCTCATTTCCATGCTAGGTGTGAACATGAATTCTGAGCTTTGGTAAACCCCAAGTCCCGCTGGATTAATACCAATACTAGAGAAATCTCCACCTAGAGCTCCAAAGGCGCCACCCATAGCTGTTGATCGTGCAGTTCCTGTATAGAACTGTTGAGAATATCGCAGAGCATCATCTGCAGTTTGTGCGTATAATATTCCTGAAAAGACTGTAAGGAATAATAATGTGATATATCTTTTCATAGTATGTGTATTTATAGTATGTAAATAATAGTCTTAATCAATATCCAGATGCTTCAAACTTATCTCCTTCTCGAATTACCACCTCCTGAAGAACGACTTCCTCCACTTGATGATTTAGAAGAAGATCCCGAAGATCTCACTGCTCCTGATGAACGTGATGATGAAGATCTTGAAGGTCTGTATGAGCTAGAAGAACTTTTTGTTGAGCTTCTATTATAACTAGGAGTGCTTTTAACTTTACTATATCTAGACGTTCTAGTATTTGTCGCTCTCGTATTAGTCGATCGTTTTGTTCCAGAGTTGTTATACGATGGACGTGAATTACTTTGAGGTTTTGTATAGTTACTTGTTCTTCTTCTAGTTGTGGTACCGCTTTTAGTCCCTTGATATGACGAACGATTCTGTGTTCCATATCGAGTCGTAGTACCTTGATAGTTTAAACGTTTAACTGTTCCTGTTGTATTCGTTCTTCTGGTACTTGTTCCTTCACGATTACTATATGAACTTCTATTGTTCCTAGCACCATATCTTTGAGCTGCAGTACTTCTTCTAACTGCATCTTGAGCAGTTGCTGCAGAGCGACGAGTTGTAGTTCCTGATTTGGTGTAACCAGCTGAACGATTGACGCGACTTACTTGCCCATCAGTACTTGTTGCAGAACGTCTATTAGTGTAAGCTTTATTAGTGCCAGCTTTCGATCCCATAGAAGATCTGTGTCCATAATAGTTATTTGAGCGTCCATAGTATCCGCCATGGTGATTATTGTGACCGTGGTATGGGTAATGACCATGTCCGTAATAGGCATAGTTATTATAGAAAGGAGATCCCCATCCAAAATTTAATCCCCAATAGAAATCGTCATAGAAACCTAAGCCAAAACCTAAACCAAAACCGAAGCTTGATCCATAGTAAGGGGAGTAGTTGTACGCAAAAGTTCGACCATAACGAGCAGGTGAAAATCTGAATGCATTATATTGATTGAAGTTTGTCCAACTTGGAGTCCACCATACTTTATCTCCATCTATGTAAATATTCCAGTCAGGATCCCCAGCTAACCACATAGCCATATTATAACCACTATTGTCGTAGTAGCCAAACCCTTGTGGATACCATTGTCTTAGCCTCTCAGCCTCTTCGCGATCCCAATCACTACCTTTAAACTCGTTAATGTAATAACCTTGTTCTTCGTTGTAATAGGTTGTGTCAATACTTTCGATAGAGTCATTTTCAATCATCTGGCGATATTGCTCTTGAATAAGTTGAAATTCTCTATCATCTTCAAATGTAGCCTTCGTTGTTGGCTCCACTTGTGTTGTTTGTTCGATAGTTGGTTCTTTTTTCTCGGCATGAGTCGTATAGACTGCCATTTCCTTATCGATTAATGTTTCTCCACCAGGAACATAATAAATGTCATCCTGAAATGCTGATGTTCCCACGTAAGAGGGGGAGCAAGCCGTTGCTATTAGCAAGGGAACGATTAGTAATTTGAAGTAAGCTTTCATCTGGATATGATTTAAGGTTTAGCTATGATGCAATTTATTTGATTAATAATTCATTTTTACTGGTGCAAAAATCGAGCCGAAAAATGTGTTTAATAATTATTCAATCACCTAAGTTTCATGTCTAGCCTTCAATATGATTATCTAATAATATTTTATACTTTTGTAGCCTAATTTAAAAGCCTAAGGTCTGATTTCTGATAATTGTCAATGAAAACAAATTTTAAGAACTTTTAAGTATTATTTAGATAGCAAATACTATACCAAAACAATATAAAATGGCAAAAGTTTTAACCAGTAGAAGCGAAAATTACTCGCAATGGTATAACGACTTAGTAATAAAGGCAGATCTTGCAGAAAATTCTGCAGTTCGAGGTTGTATGGTGATTAAACCATATGGCTATGCTATTTGGGAAAAAATGCAGGCAGTTCTTGATGGAAAGTTTAAGGAAACAGGACATCAGAATGCTTATTTTCCACTTTTAATTCCGAAGTCATTTCTAAGTAAGGAAGCTGATCACGTAGAAGGTTTCGCAAAAGAATGTGCAGTTGTAACGCATTATCGTTTGATGAACGACCCCAATGGGAAAGGTGTTATTGTTGATCCTGATGCACGTTTGGAAGAGGAATTGATTATTCGTCCGACTTCTGAAACGATTATTTGGAATACCTATAAAAACTGGATTCAATCATACCGCGATTTGCCTATTTTGATTAATCAATGGGCAAATGTAATGCGTTGGGAAATGCGTACGCGTTTATTCCTACGTACTGCTGAATTCCTTTGGCAGGAAGGTCATACTGCTCATGCAACTAAAAAAGAAGCATTGGTTGAAACTGAGCAGATGATTAATATATATAGTGATTTTGCTGAAGATTGGATGGCCGTTCCGGTATTAAAAGGAACAAAGACTGAATCAGAGCGTTTTGCTGGAGCATTGGACACGTATTGTATTGAAGCTTTAATGCAGGATGGTAAGGCACTTCAGGCTGGAACATCTCACTTTTTAGGGCAGAATTTTGCTAAAGCTTTCGATGTTAAATTTACAAACAAAGAAGGTAAAGAAGATTATGTTTGGGCGTCTTCATGGGGTGTGTCAACTCGATTGATGGGTGCTCTGGTTATGGCTCACTCTGATGATCATGGTTTGGTACTGCCTCCAAAATTGGCTCCAATTCAGGTCGTGATTGTACCTATTTATCGTAAGGAAGAAGAGTTGGCTAAACTTGCTGAGGTGATTGATCCAATTGTAGCAAAACTTAAGGCTAAAGGTATCTCTGTTAAGTTTGACGATAGCGATAACCGTAAACCAGGATGGAAATTTGCTGAATACGAATTGAAAGGTGTTCCTGTACGTTTGGCTATGGGTGCTCGCGATCTTGAGAATGGAACGGTTGAGTTAGCTCGTCGTGATATCCTAACAAAAGAGACGGTTGCTGTTGAAGGTGTTGAGGATTTGATTGAAAATCTTCTTGAAGAAATTCAAAACAGTATTTTCCAAAAGGCCCTTGATTTCAGAACAGAAAAGACAACTAAAGTTGATTCTTACGATGAGTTTAAAGACTTATTGGAAACAAAAACTGGATTTTTCTTGGCGCACTGGGATGGTACCGCCGAAACTGAAGAAAGAGTTAAGAATGAAACTAAAGCAACAATTCGTTGTATTCCTTTTGATAATGAGGAGGAAGAGGGTTTTTGTATGGTTACTGGTAAACCATCGAAGCAACGTGTTATATTTGCTAAAGCATATTAATAACCAAAATAACTTGGGATTGCTATATTTCGCTGTTTAACGAAATTTAAACTTTTAAATAACCGCTTCCGATTCTTCGGAGGCGGTTTTTTTTTACCTTTATCAGATGAATCAAAGGAATGATTCTTTACTCAAAATTAACCAAACCCCTATAGAATGAACATACTCAACACTAAATCAGCCATATTGCAAACCATTCGCGAAAAAGCCATTTTGAAACAATTGGTTTATAAAAATACTGCTGAGGTTTTTGCCGAATTGAAAGAAGTTCTTGAAAATTTAGTTGAAGAGTATAATGCTGAACTTCACGATCAGTCTGATGCAGTAAAATTGGATTATAAAGATAGAGGGGAATCTGAGATTCAAATCCGTGTAGCTTCAGATATTTTGGTTTTTAGTATGTATTCAAATGTTTTTCAGTTTGATAGGGAGCACGCCGTTTGGCAGAAAGATTACGTTAAGCACAATCCGAATAATGCTTATTCAGGAATCATTAATATATATAACTTCTTGTCAGATTCATTTAAATACAATCGATCAGAAGACTTAGGTTATTTGGTTGCACGTATTTTTATAAATAAAGAGAAGCATTACATAGTTGAAGGTAAACGCCAAATGGGACTATTAGAAAAAGATTTGTCTCAATCGATAAGCAATGAAGACAGTTTGAGAAAAATAATAGAGACGGCTATTAATTATTCATTGAATTTCGATTTATTGGTTCCACCCTATGATGATGTTAAAATTTTAGCGGTTGCCGATATTGAAGAGAAAATTCAAAATTCTAAGATTAAAACAGGTAAACGTTTAGGCTTCCAATTTAAGTCTGATGATGTTTAAATAATTCAATAGTAAATAATAATAAGATACCTATATAAAATGACTGCAGTAGTAGATAAATTTATAAAATACGTTAAGTATAATACCGAATCAGATACGCAAACTGGATTAACTCCCAGTACAGTAGGACAAATGGATTTGGCCAATGAGTTGGTTAAAGAGCTCTCAGAAATGGGCATGTCCAATGTAACGCTTGACGAGAATGGATATGTAATGGCAGAGTTGCCTTCTAATATTGAAAAAGAGGTGCCTGTTGTGGGGTTTATATCCCATATGGACACCAGTCCTGATTTTACAGGAAAGAACGTAAAGCCTCAGTTTGTTGAGAATTACGATGGGGGTGATATTGTTCTAAATAAAGAGCAAAATATCATTATGAAAGTGGCTGATTTTCCAGATTTGAAAATGTATAAAGGCCAAACTTTAATTACGACTAATGGAACAACTCTACTTGGAGCTGATGATAAGGCTGGTATAGCTGAAATTATGACAGCCGTTGAGTTTCTCATCAATCATCCCGAGATTAAGCATGGTCCGGTTCATATTGGTTTTACTCCTGATGAGGAAATCGGACAGGGTGCCGACTATTTTAATGTGCAGAAATTTGGGGCTGATTTTGCTTATACACTTGATGGTGGCGAGCTAGGGGAGTTGCAATTCGAGAACTTCAATGCAGCTTATGCTGAAGTTACCTTTAAGGGTCGTAACGTGCACCCAGGCATGGCTAAGGATAAAATGATCAATTCGATGAACATTGTTCAGGAATTTAGAGCTCAGTTGCCTAAGGATGAGGTTCCGGAAAAAACGGAAGATTACGAGGGTTTTTATCACCTTTTAGGTATTGAAGGAAGTGTTGAGAATTCTAAATTGAAATATATCATTCGTGATTTCGATATCACGGCTTACGAAGCACGCAAACATAAATTCGAAACAATTTGTAAAGAATTACAGCTTCAGTATGGTGAGGAAAATGTGATACTTGAGATGAAGGATCAGTATTTTAATATGCGTGAAAAGATTGAGCCTGTAAAATTTATTGTTGATATCGCTGAGCAAGCCATGAGAGATGTGGGCGTGACACCTTTGGTCGTTCCAATTCGTGGTGGTACCGATGGCAGTCGTTTATCGTATATGGGACTGCCTTGTCCTAATATCTTTGCAGGTGGGCATAATTTCCATGGTCGATTCGAATATGTTCCGGTGGATTCGATGCAAAAAGCTGTCGACGTTATTCTGAAAGTGATTGAATTGATTTCGAAGCGATAGACTTGTTATTATAAATATAGAAGAACGGCATACATTAATTTGTGTGCCGTTTTTTTTTTATCCTGTTGAATTATTGAGAGCACAAGCTTTATTTTTTCTTGTCCTGCTATTTTAATGCTTATCCTGTTGCTCCCATTGTTTATCCTGTTATTTAAAAGGTAGTCCTGTAAGCTTTTTTAATAATCCGAGTAGCCTAAAGAGTAGTCCTGTTATCTTTTTTGATATCCAGAGTAAGTTTTTATGCCATCCTGTTGATATTTTTGCTATCAAAGTATAAAATATTTTCTTCCTGTTACTAATTAGGGTGTCCAGTCAGACAGGAAATAACAATAGACCGGCAGGATAAACTTATCATTGGCAGGAAAATTAAAAACTTGAACAGAGAGAGGGATAGAGCTACAGGAAAGATGTAATAAGAGAAAGATGATTCTATAAAGCCAACTTTTGGGGTGCAGTTCAAAGATATTGTTGGACTCAAATATTTTAATAAGAGAATTGTAATGCTTTTGTTTACCTTCGAAACTTCTATGCCCCATACGCCTGTTTGCAGGTCATACAAATAATATCATTGCAGATGCCAAACCCTAGTACACTTAGTTCCATTGATTTGTATAAGGAAATTGAAAAGCTTTATCTTAAAGAGAGATACACTGCTATAATTGAGTTTGAGACGGCTTATTTGCAGCTTGACTCATCAAGCTTAGACCCTAATAAATTGCAAGCTTTAGCAGGGATGTTTGCTCGTGCATATATGAAACTTTGTCAGCAAGAGAAGAAACCTAGTTTAATCATACAGTTTAAAATGAGCTTAAGGTATGCAAATTTGGGTGGTGGCGACAGTGATATTCTAAATTGGAAATTGAGTCTTGAAGAAGGTTTGTTTATGCGATATGTGAAGGTGAATAAATATATTCTTTATGTGATTTTGCTTGCCGTTTTACTTGTGAATCTCGATTTAGTTCCGATAAGTGGGAGCTATTTACCAATACTAACAGGCATAGCTGTTGTTTGGTATGTGATGAACTATGTAATGAACTGCAGGGTGAAGCGTCTTTACCTGGGCTTGATGCGTTATATCTACTCCTAGTACAAGCTTATTCCTCCATCTTTTTTTCAAACAATCTCCCGCCTTTAAACATCGATTTTAATATCGGCTGAATTTCATCGCCCAATTCTGTCAGGCTGTATTCCACTTTTGGTGGGATTACCGGATATGCTTTTCTGCTGATCAAGCCAGCTTCTTCCAATTCCTTTAAATTTTTACTGAGCATGCGATCGCTGATATCAGGCAGGAGCTGTACTAGTTCTTTATAGCGTTTGGTGCCTTGCTTGAGGTGCAATATAATGGTAGCCTTTCGTTTTCCTTTAACGAAATTGATGAATGTATCGACTGGACAGTTGCCTTTTTCCAAAATTTAATAAAATTAGTGACCTGACGATCAGTGTTTCCGAAAGAAATGTTAGTGGCGAACCTAAATGTAAGCTCTTGATTGATAGTTAAACTCCTTGTAACTTTGTGCAAGATAAGGATAATTCAGTACAAATAGAATTGAGACCAATTATGGAAGCGACTAAAACATTTAAGGCTTTTCGTGTAAACGAAGTTGATGGAAAATATAGTAGAGGAATTGAAGAACGCCAGTTGGCAGATTTGCCTGAAGGCGATGTGCTTGTGCGCGTAAAATATTCATCACTCAATTTTAAGGATGCCCTTTCTTGTATTGGAAATAAAGGCGTGACTCGAAATTATCCACACACACCTGGCATTGACGCTTCTGGTATTGTTGAGGCATCTTTAGATTCTAGATTTAAAGTAGGTGATGAGGTTATTGTAACATCTTACGATTTGGGTATGAATACCGATGGTGGTTTTAGTGAGTACATTCGTGTTCCTGCTGACTGGGTGGTGCGCAAACCCAATAATTTAAGTTTGAAGCAAGCCATGGTATTGGGTACAGCTGGTTTCACTGCCGGATTATCGATAGAACGTTTGTTATCCGCTGGACAGACTCCTGAAATGGGACCAGTTGTAGTTACGGGAGCTCTTGGAGGAGTTGGTGCTGTTGCTGTTTGTATTCTAAATAAGTTAGGTTTCGAAGTGATTGCTGCCACATCCGATTTGAATGATGGTGAGGAAGTTCTTAAGAAGTTGGGTGCAACTAGCAGAATTGATAAAACGGAGACTGATGATCAGTCGGGACGACCAATGCTTCGCCCAAAATGGGCAGGTGCTGTTGATGTGGTAGGTGGAAATGTACTTTCAACTCTTTTGAAGGCTTGTCAACCTATGGGAAATGTAACTTGTTGTGGTAATATTGGTTCTGGCGACTTGGCTGGTACGGTCTATCCATTTATCCTGAAGGGTATTAGCTTGATTGGTGTTGATTCTCAAAATTGCCCAATGGCATTGCG
>NZ_JBFFKR010000065.1:0-14978 GCF_041555295.1 Ancylomarina sp.
ATTTAGTTGTAAGCAAAGAATTGAGTTTTACACAAAATCAACGTATCGAGTTGGGGAAAGAATCTAACGAAATTAAAAAATACCAGATTTTATTACAACAAGATGCTGCCATAATAGAATTACAAGAAGATATCAGTAAAAACTCAGCATCCCAATTAGATAATGGCGTGATTACCTCAAGTGATTATTTGGAAAATTTGAATAAGGAAATTCAAGCCAAATTAAATAAGGAGTATCATAGCATACAGTTGCAGCAATCTCTGGCTGAATACAAACGAATTCAAGGAATATAAAAGCATATAAATATCAATAAGATGAATAAAAAGACACTAATAGGTATCGGTTTAGCCTTGGGTTTCCTGACAAATGCCTGCAATCAGAATGAAAATGAATCGGATGCTTACGGAAATTTTGAAGCGACAGAATATATGATTTCAGCTGAGAATTCTGGGAAAATTCTATCTCTTAATATTGATGAAGGTGATGTATTTACCCAAGCTGAACAGGTTGGCATTATAGATACTACTCAGTTGTTCCTAAAAAGAGAACAACTTAAAGCACAAAAACGTGCTGTTGCCTCAGGCGTTAAAAATATCCTTTCACGCATAGCTGTTTATCAGGAACAAATTTCCATCCTCAAAAAGGATAAATCAAGAATTGATCAGATGTTTACTGATGGAGCTGCAACACAGAAACAAGTTGATGATATAAATGGAGGCATACAGATCGCGGAGAAACAAATTAAGTCGGTTAAAACTGAAAATGCTAAAGTATTTGCCGAGCTGGAAAGTCTAGATCGAAAGATTGATGCCTTAAATGACTTGATTAAAAAGAGTAAAATCACAGTGCCACAAGCTTCAACAGTTTTAGAGAAATATCATGAAGCGTACGAAATGGTAAACGCAGGCACTCCCCTATTTAAATTAGCCGATTTGAGAACACTTGACTTAAGGGTTTACATCAGTGGTGATCAACTTTCATCTGTCAAAATCGGACAAGAAGTCGATGTTATTATCGATAAAAACAAAGAGGAAAATCATACTTTAAAAGGAAAAGTAGTATGGATCTCGTCTCAATCAGAATTTACACCTAAAATTATCCAAACTAAGAAGGAACGTGTAAAATTGGTTTATGCCATCAAAGTAAAAGTGAAAAATGACGGCCTTTTGAAAATTGGTATGCCAGGTGAAATTAGATTCAAATAAATATGGACTCCAAAATTAGTATAAAAGATCTATCGAAATCCTATGGTGATGTTCAGGCTCTCAAGAATATTAATCTTGAAATAGAGTCAGGAGAGTTATTCGGTTTGATAGGACCAGATGGCGCAGGGAAAACAAGTTTATTTCGCTTAATGGCAACTCTACTTGTTCCTGATTCAGGCTCTGCAACATTATGTGGCTTCGAGATGGTTAAAGAATACAAGCATATTCGAAACCTCTTAGGTTATATGCCAGGAAAATTCTCCTTATATCAGGATTTGAGTGTTTTGGAAAACCTGAATTTCTTTGCGACAGTTTTTGATACTCGAATAGAGGATAATATGGATATGATTCGAGATATATGGCTTCAGATTGAACCCTTCAAAGACCGACTAGCTGGCAAATTATCCGGAGGAATGAAACAAAAATTAGCGCTCTGTTGTGCTCTAATTCATCAACCCAAAATATTGCTGCTTGATGAACCAACAACTGGTGTTGATGCTGTTTCGAGATCTGAGTTTTGGCAAATGCTTAAGAGTTTAAAATCCAAAGGCATTACCATTGTGGTTGCCACGCCATATATGGACGAAGCTAATCTCTGCGAAAGAGTTGCTCTGATGCAAGCTGGTGAAATTCTAAGTCTGGATACACCTTCAGGTATTATGTCTAGCTTTGAAAAGGACTTGTATTCGATACAAGGCAAAGATACCTATCAGCTCTTGTTGGATTTACGTGCTTATCCTTTCGCTAATTCGGTTTTCCCATTTGGTCAAAGCATTCATTACACCGATACTCGAGATCATATTTCGACTTCAGACTTGAAAGATTATCTGATATCTAAAGGACAAAATGATATTGAAATTAAGCAGATTACTGCTGGCATTGAAGATTGCTTTATGGCCTTAAGTCAACAAAATACAATTCAGAAATGAATACAGACGAAAAAGTAATATCGGTACGGAACTTATACAAAAAATTCGGCTCGTTCACAGCAAATGACGATTTATCATTTGATGTTTATAAGGGTGAAATATTTGGATTCCTGGGTGCTAATGGTGCGGGTAAGACCACTGCAATAAAAATTCTATGTGGCCTTTCCTACCCAACCTCAGGAGAAATAATGGTAGCAGGTCTGGATGTTTACAAACAAAGAGAAGAACTGAAAAAAAGCATAGGCTACATGAGCCAAAAGTTTTCTTTGTATGAAGATCTAACGGTATTTGAAAACATAAGATTCTATGCTGG
This sequence comes from Ancylomarina sp., assembly GCF_041555295.1. Lineage (NCBI taxonomy): Bacteria > Pseudomonadati > Bacteroidota > Bacteroidia > Marinilabiliales > Marinifilaceae > Ancylomarina > Ancylomarina sp. The sequence goes on from NZ_JBFFKR010000065.1 coordinate 2,448, forward strand.
AATTTATGGCATGTCATCCAAAGAAATTAAGTCAAAGTCTGATAACTTATTGCAAAAACTCGATCTGGTTCATGCAAGGAATAAACGCATTGGCGAGCTGCCTTTGGGATGGAAACAAAAATTGGCCTTTTCAGTCGCCATTTTCCACAATCCTGAAATTGTATTCCTGGATGAACCAACCGGAGGTGTCGATCCTGTTACGAGAAGACAATTCTGGGATTTGATTTATGAAGCATCACGAAATGGTATTACTGTTTTTGTAACCACACACTATATGGATGAAGCCGAATATTGCAATCGGGTTTCGATAATGGTTGATGGACGAATTGAAGCTTTAGATACCCCAGAAGAACTTAAGAATCAATTCCAAGCCAAGGACATGGATGAAGTTTTTCTTCGTCTGGCAAGAAAAAGCAACTACCAGGAATAGTCAACAAATTGACATTATTAGCAATAATATAAACATATGAAACGAGCCATAAACAAAATAATCTCACTGATAAGATGCTTATTTGGCGACTTACATATGGCCTTAACAAGAAAATTATAAGCATATGAAACGATTTATTGGTTTCCTAAGAAAAGAGTTTTATCACATCTTTCGCGACAAAAGATCAATGCTGATTTTGTTTGGAATGCCTATTGTCCAGTTATTACTTTTTGGTTTTGTGATTACCAACGACCTTAAAGATGTGAGAATGTCTGTGGTAGATCATTCTAAAGATGAGTACACATCAGAAATCATCAATAAAATAACATCATCAGGTTATTTCAAGTTGGTTGAAAATCTGGATGGTATTGACCAGGTTGATAGAGCTTTTCGAAAAGGAGAAACAAAAGTTGTTTTGGTTTTCGAACCTGAGTTTGGGAAGAAACTTATCCAAAACTCAAAAGCTTCTGTTCAGATATTAACCGATGCTTCAGAACCCAATATGGCAAGCCTCGAAGTAAATTACCTTCAAGGGATTCTTCAAAATTACAATTTAGAAATAAATAGAGGCAAGGTAATGCCCCGTCAGATTGTTCCCAAAACAAGAATGTATTTCAATCCAAATATGGAGAGCGTCTATATGTTTGTTCCTGGAATTATGGCTACAATTCTGATGCTGGTTTCGGCAATGATGACCTCCATTTCTATTGCACGAGAAAAAGAAATGGGAACCATGGAAATCCTCCTGGTTTCACCTCTGCAACCCTGGCAAATTATTTTGGGAAAAGTAACACCTTATCTCATTCTATCATTTATCAATGCCCTTATTATTGTAGGAATGGGCTATTTTGTTTTTGGTGTTCCTGTGCTTGGCAGCTTCGCTTTACTTATGGCCGAGAGTCTTCTATTTATTCTATTGGCACTCTCATTGGGCATTTTTATTTCTACAGTTTCCGATAGTCAGCAGGTCGCCATGATGCTTTCGATGTTTGCATTAATGCTACCCACAATTCTACTTTCAGGTTTCATTTTCCCACTACGGAATATGCCCTTGCCCTTGCAAATAATTAGCAATATTATTCCACCACGATGGTTCATTGTAATCATCAAAAATATCATGCTAAAGGGAACTGGTTTTGAATTTGTTTGGAAAGAAACATTGATTCTCATAGGTATGACGGCAGGTTTTATAGGCCTAAGTGTCAAGAAGTTTAAAATCAGATTGGAGTAATAATGATTTTTTAACAGAGTCTATTTATTAAAACTGTAAAGGAAACACAACATGCGAACTATAAAATTCATATTACAAAAGGAATTTCTACAGGTATTTAGAAACAAAAGTATGCTGCCTGTCATTTTTGCAATGCCAATCATTCAGCTTTGTGTTTTGGTTTTTGCTGCAACTTACGAAATGAAAAACACCAATTTGTTTGTTGTTGACAAAGATCTCTCCTCACATTCACGCGAAATTATATCCAAGTTTAATGGATCACCATTTTTCACTGTTAAGAATGTCGATTTCTCAATTAAAGAAGCCGAAGACGAGCTAATTAAAGATCATGTAGATGCCATCATCTATTTTGAAAATGGATTTGGAGAATCTGTTGATAAGAAAAAATCAGCTGAAGTTCAGGTCTTGGTTAATGCCATAGATGCCAGCGCCGCAGGACTCTACAATGCTTATATTCTCTCTGTGATACAAGAATACAACATACAGGTCAACTCAAAACTTAAAGCCTTAAATACTGGTAAAACGATTCTACAAGTACAAAATACGTATTCCCATTTGTTCAATCCAGAGATGAAATACATTCCCTATATGCTTCCGGGAATCTTAGTCTTGTTGGTTACTGTAATCGGTCTGTTTTTATCTGCCATGAATGTTGTGCGCGAGAAGGAAATTGGCACAATAGAACAGATTAATGTCACCCCAATTAAGAAACACCAGTTTCTTATTGGGAAGCTTATTCCCTTCCTTGTTATCGGATTCTTCGAACTGGGAGTAGGCTTGATACTTGCAGCATTTGTATTTCAGATTCCGCTCTTAGGCTCTGTTTGGCTCATATATTTAGTCGCCTTTGTTTATTTACTTACAATTCTGGGAATTGGGCTACTCATCTCCACACAAACCGAAACACAGCAACAAGCCATGTTCATAGCCTGGTTTTTCATGATCATTTTTATCATGATGAGCGGCCTGTTTACACCTACAGAAAGTATGCCTATGTGGGGACAAAAGCTAAACATATTAAACCCTGTGGCCTACTTTATCAAGATTATCAGAATGATTATGCTGAAAGGATCTGGATTCATGGATATAGCGAAGGATTTGGGTATTCTAGCTGTGTATTCAGTAGCGATACTGTCAATTGCTGTAAACCGATACAGGAAGGTGGCTTAGTTTCATATTTAAAATTCACACCCTACAATAAGTACAGTGAATCACGGTTACTTTTATTAGAGAAATCGTTAGATGTATTCTTACTATTTCTCTAATCATCCAACAAAAAACGTATTCTATGCTTAAACAAATTCTTTTCCTTATTCTGATAGCATTTGCAATTGCTTCTTGTTCTACAAACAGCAAAATAAATAAGCGGACAACGAGTAAACATATCAGTAAAGAAGCGAAAGAAGAAAAAGAAAAGACCAAAGCCAAAAGAAAAGCTGAAGTACAAAAACCTAAAAAGAAGATCAGTATAAAGCACAAACTTGAGACACACTACAACAAATACAAAGCTGTGCCCTATAAATATGGTGGAACTAGCATAAAGGGATTCGACTGTTCTGGCTTTGTTCAGTTCACCTACAAGAATATTTTCAACATTAGCTTGCCGCGCACAACAAGGCTCATGCTCAAGGAAGGCACAGCAATAAAAAAGACTCAGCTTCGAATTGGGGATTTAGTTTTATTTAGAACCTCAAAACGTTATCGTCACGTTGGCATATTTATGGGCGATAACCTATTTATGCATGTTTCAACGAAGAAGGGCCTTATGAAATCGAATTTGAATAACCCTTACTGGTTGAAACACTACCTCGCATCACGTAGAATTCTTTAAGAGATTAAAAATTAGACAAAAAAAAAACTCACCAATTTCCTGATGAGTTTTATGTGATCACAGAGGGATTATTCGATCATCCCTCGCTCATTAATTTATTACGCCCCCCCAGAGGCGTTCAAATCCCAGAATCTCGTGCAACAAAAAAGAGATCAATCAAATTAATGAAAGATCTCCTTTTATAAGTGAACACGGAGGGATTACTCCTCAATCCGTTCGTCATGAACATGTTACGAACCCCTAAATAGGTTCTCATCCCTTTTATTTTACTGAAAATTAGATACAAAAAAACTCACCAGTTTCCTGATGAGTTTATGTGAACACGGAGGGATTCGAACCCCCAACCTCCTCGGCCGTAACGAGGTGCACTATCCAGTTATGCTACGCGTCCAGTATGTTTTTTATAATGGTGAACATGGAGGGATTACTCCTCACCGCGTTCGTCATGAATGTATTACGAACCCCTTTGGGTTCTCATCCCTCCTACTTGGTGGGAAATTCAATCTTCATTAAGTGAACATGGAGGGATTCGAACCCCCAACCTCCTCGGCCGTAACGAGGTGCACTATCCAGTTATGCTACACGTCCATTATATTTTTCCGATCAGAATTACGGATTATTTTCTGATTCATTTTATACAAATCGTTATCTGTATAAGCCCTTATTGTGAACATGGAGGGATTATTCCTCGCAAGCTCGTCATGAATTTATTACGAACCCCTTTGGGTTCTTACCCCTCCTACTTGGTGGGAAATTCAATCTTTATGTGAACATGGAGGGATTCGAACCCCCAACCTCCTCGGCCGTAACGAGGTGCACTATCCAGTTATGCTACACGTCCTTTTCTTAATTGCGATGCAAATATAAGGCTTTTTTTTCTAATGCTGCAAGCATTTTCACACCAAAAAAACACACAAAGCCCTTTATTCATTATACGAAGCTGAATCTAAACCGTATACAAAACGAAAATAAATTAAAGACTTTTAATTTGGAGGCTTTTATGCTTAAATTTCATTAAAACATGAATAGGTAAATTGTTCTGAAGCTAAAAAAGCCTAATTTTAATATTTGAAACAATTTACCCTTTTTGTTAAATCAACTTTGTAAATATAAAATTACTAAAATGAAGAAATTCTTAAAAATCTTTGGTGGAATAATTCTAGTCCTAATACTATTATTAGCTCTGCTTCCCTACCTTTTCAAAGATCAGATTATGGATCGTGTAAAAGTAGAAATGGATAAGGCTGTTGATGCAAAAATTGAAATTGCAGATGTCAGCCTATCTATGTTTAAAAATTTCCCAAAATTATTCGTTGAAATACAAGGTATTTCTGTCGTTGGTAAGGGTGAATTTGCAAATGACACCTTAGCCTATGTAGGTAGCTTATATACTGCTGTCGATTTGGGTTCGGCTATTTCAGGCAAACAACTTAATGTTGGGGCTATCGTATTAGCCAAAACAAAAGTTAAGGCTTTAGTCCTTGAATCAGGGAAAGCCAATTGGGATATCTCTAAGGCTACAGCCGAAGAAGTCGTTGTTGAGGAAGAAAGCACTGAAGCTTCTGACTTTAAAATTATATTCGAAGAAGTACGCGTAGAAGATTTCGCTTTGGAATACCACGATGCCACTTTAAAAGCGAATTTAGTTCTTACCGATTTGGATTTAAGCCTTAACGGCGATTTTTCTGCTAAAGAAACCAATCTAAACGTTAATTCTACAGCTACTGGAATTACCTTCGATTATGAAGGCATAAAATACCTTAATAATGCCAACTTAGGTTTAGAAGCTGCTTTGGGTGCAGACTTAGAAAATATGGTTTTCGACTTTAAAGAAAACAAACTGACTCTAAATGATTTGGAATTTGGCATGATGGGAAGTTTCGCCATGTTGAAAGATGCCTATAAAATGGATCTAAAACTGGATGCTAAAAAGACAGATTTCAAATCTCTGTTATCAATGGTTCCAGAAGCATTCATGAAAGATATAAAAGGACTGGAAACAACGGGAAACTTGGTTCTGAATGCATTCGTTAAGGGTGAATACAGAGAAGATCATATGCCTGCTTTTGGTGCGAAACTAAAAGTGGCCGATGCCAATATCAAGTACCCCAATCTTCCTGAAACCATCAATAATATTAAAATTGACGCTGAAGTGAACCACCCAGGTGGTGACCTTGATGCACTTGTTACCGACGTTAATGCTTTCCATTTTGAGGTTGCCAACAACCCTATTGATGCGGAGATTCATATTAAGACACCAATGAGCGATCCTGAAATTAGTGGTCTTTGTAAAGGTGTTATCGACTTCGCCAAAATTTGTCATGCCATTCCTATGGACAGCATTAAAATTGCAGGAATTGTAACTTCTGACATCAGTTTCAACGGTCGTTTATCAGCAATTGAAAAAGAAGAGTATGAAAAGTTCATGGCTAAGGGTGATCTTAAGCTTAAGAACTTTGAATTCACCACACCTGACTTCCCACAAGGCATTAAGATTATTAGCTCCGTTCTAAGCTTTACACCACGATTCATTAGCCTGAACTCTTTCAACTCTCTTATTGGAAAATCGGATGTACAATTGAATGGTAAGATTGAAAATTACATTCCTTATGCGCTAAAAGGAAAAACGCTTAAGGGGAATTTCAACATGAGTTCGAAAACTTTCGACTTAAACGAATTCATGACAGAAAGCGAAACCAAAAAGGTTGAAAGTACGGATACTATACCAATGTCAGTTGTTGCTGTCCCAGCTAATTTAGATATCAGATTTGTTGCTTCCATGCAGAAAATCAAATTCGATAAGATGCTGATTGAAGATGTGAAGGGTCTTATCGTTGTTAAGAATTCGGTTGCAAAACTCACCAATCTTTCGATGAATATGCTTAAAGGACAAATGACTATGAACGGTTCTTACAGCACTAAGGATGTTAAAAAGCCGAATTTCGATTTTGGTTTAGATGTCAATGATTTCGATATCAAATCGACTTACGAGTCTTTAAGTATGGTTAAGAAGATGATTCCAATGGCATTAAATTGCGAAGGGAAAGTTTCTTCGGATTTGAAGATCAAATCTCAGTTGAATGAAGAAATGGCTCCTGTTATGAATACCCTGAATGGTTTGGGTTCATTCCACTCAAGAGGAATAATAATAAAAGACAGTAAGGCTTTTGTTGCACTGGCAAAAGCCTTGAAAAATGATAGCTACAAACGTATCTCCGTTTCTAAATTCGATATGGATTTCGTTATCACTAACGGAAATATAGTCGTAAAACCTTTTAAAACTAAGATTGCCGGACATGACGCAACGATCTATGGGACACAATCGGTTGATGGCAAATTGGATTTCACGATGAATATGAAATTACCTAAGGAAGAACTAGGATCTGATGTTAACAAATTCTTAGCTAATATTCCTGGAAACAAAACCATTGACAAACTTGATGTTTCCGTAAAAATTACTGGAACGACCGACGATCCAAAAGTGAACTTAGACCTAAGCAAAGCAATTAAGCAAGCAAAGGATGCTGCACTGAAAGAACTGAAGAAGAAAGGTAAAAAAGATCTGGAAAAGAAAGCCAGAGACTTATTTAAGAAGTTATTCTAAACAATTCGAAATAAAAAACATTAAAGGGCTGATTCTATAAAGGATTCAGCCCTTTTTCATTCTCATTAATTCTCAAATATTATAATCCAAAAAGAAACATATGAGTTTCTTGTGAATCAAAAAGGAAATTATAAGCTTATCTTTTTTCGAACTCATAGGGAGAAAAAATAAAAAAATTTCAATGACAATAATTATATAACTTGCACAAAATTAAAATCAAAAAAAAAGTCAATAATATCATGTCAAAATTATTTTTAGCAATAATCTTTTTAAGCATACCTGTTATTTTATTTTCAAACAGTACCGTTGAATTAGATACTATCGAAAAGCCATTATACAAACCATTTATTGAACGGTATATACTTGATGAAATAAAAAGTTTGAGACAGGAAAATGAAAGGTTGAAAGCACAGGTTACAATACAAATTGCTGAAGCCAAATTGGAGTCATCAGATAGAGCAATTAATTATACCACAAGTACAATAAACAATATTTTTTACATAATAACTGCGGCAGCTTCATTGTTGGTGCTTGTAGGTTGGCGTTCACTGAATGATATTAAAAAGAGTCTAAAGATTGATATGACAAAGAAAGTAGAAACTCTCACAGCTGACTATGAAAATCGCTTAAGGCAAATTGAGATAAAAATGACAGAGCGTTCGAAAGTCATCATGGAAGCGCAACAAGACATAACAAATACAAATTCGATTCACTCTTTATGGATGCGTGTTGGACTAGAAAAAAGTGAAGAAGATAAAATTTCAATATACGATGAAATCTTAAATATTAAACCGGATGACATTGAAGCCCTGACCTATAAGGCTGATGCATTATTAGAAATTGGAGAAGTGCGCTGGGCACTGGATCTTTCAAATACCGCTATTGAGTATGACAATGGGTATTCTCTTGCATACTGGCAACGTGCTTGTGCTTATGCAAAACTGGATAAACAAACTGAAGCACTTAAAGATATTGAAAAGGCTCTAGAATTATCTGAGACCTTACAAGACGAATTGCTAAAAGAAAAACATTTTGAAAATTTGCATGATAATAAAGCTTTTAAGTTGTTAATTCCCCACTCGTAACTACTATGCCTTTCGAGTGGTTATTTCAATGAAAATCAATTAAGATCAAAAGAATCATCAACCAGCTTAGAGACTAATTGGGTGTAAAGTCTAATCTTCAAGTAAATCGTTCACTGTAATCAAAAATTACACGAATATATTTGGACGTAAACTACCCGATTTATTATTGTTTGTATAGCAGATATTACATAAGAGAAAATTCATTCATTTTTTCTACCAATAATTATTCACCAAATCCCTTGATAAGATATTAGGCAACAAAAGCATTCAAAAGCTAGACGTTTCTGTTAAGATTACCGGAACTGCAAGTGATCTAAAAGTGAACTTAGCAAAGCCATTAAGCAAGCAAAGGATGCTGCTCTGAAAGAGTTGAAGAAAGGTGAAAAAGATCTGGAAAAGAAAGCCAGAGACTTATTTAAGAAGTTATTCTAGTATTTAATAAGCTAAATAATTTTATTAGCATTCTTCTATTATAGAAAAGTTATTGTTCGTGAGACTAAGATTTTTGTATGATGATAGATGAACAATTTGAATTGCGAGAAGCTTTTTTTTCAAAAAGAAGGCTTCTCGTTTTTTTAGGTTCATTTTCGAGGCCTAAAACGCTCTCGCAAAACTGCGGCAAGCTCAGCAACCACCGTTCAAACCACCGAGCGTATGTTTACGCTAGAGCTGCAGCATAGGCACTACGAATTTATTCATAAAAATATTTTTCACGAAAAGCATTCATAAGGGCTTCTCCCCAGTCCAGCCCCCATGATTCATAAAATACTTTTTTTTTACGGGCATTCCTGAATTCGTTCCTCATTACACTTAAGAGACCAAGCATAGGACTGCCCTTGCTGAACAGGTAAAGGACTTACACCCTCTGAACTTTATTTCATAAATATTAATACCATATAATAACTTTTACTACTTTCACTACTCAAAGCACACAAAAAAGTTGATAAAGCATTGCGAGTGAGGTGTAACATTGATGTTTTGCACATCGCTTTATTTTTTTTGTTATACTCAGCTCAAAACTCGAATATCACAACGCTTCATAACCAGACCTTTGTGCATTACATCATTAAATAATTAGTGTATGAAAATAATCGGAAGAATTGATAAAGCAGATTTTCCTGAATTAAATTTGCTAGACATCGATATCAAAGTAGATACTGGTGCCTATACTTCATCAATTCATTGCCATGATGTTCAAGAAATTGAATTAGATGGAGAAAAATTTATTGAATTTAAACTCTTAGATCCTTCACATACCCAATACAACAGTAAAATATTTAAAGTGAAAAATTATGAAGTAAAATCAGTGAAAAGTTCATTTGGAGCCGTTGAGCAACGGTTTATTGTCAATACAAAAATTGTGATTTTTGGAAAAGAATATTCAATTAAACTATCTCTAAGTGAGAGAAGTGACATGAGAATTCCCATATTGCTTGGAAGAAGATTTCTAAATAAAAAATTTATAGTAGATACTTCTTCAAAAAACCTCTCTTTCAAACTAAAATCAGAAAAAAAAAATACTTAATTATATAGAATAATGAAAATTGTAATTTTATCAAGAAACCCAAAACTATATTCTACTAAAAGATTAGTAGAGGCAGCACAAGAAAAAGGACATGAAGCCTTAGTTGTTGATCATCTAAAATGCGTAATAGAGCTTGAGAAAAAATCCCCTAGGTTATACTATAATGGTATTTACTTAGACGATGTTGATGCTATAATTCCACGAATTGGAGCCTCTGTTACATTTTACGGAACTGCTGTAGTGCGTCAATTCGAAATGATGAATATATTCTCAGCAGTTAAATCGCAAGCATTAGTCAATTCAAGAGATAAACTGAGGAGTTTACAAATCTTGGCTAGATCTGGCGTTGGACTACCAAAAACAATATTTACAAACTATGCTAAAGATGTAGATCATGTAATTGAATCGGTTGGAGGAGCACCATTGGTTTTGAAATTATTAGAAGGCACTCAAGGATTGGGAGTTGTGCTGGCTGAAACTCATAACGCAGCAAGTTCTGTTATTGAAGCTTTTAATGGATTAAAAGCAAGAGTTATTGCTCAGCAGTATATCAAGGAAGCTGGAGGGGCTGACATCCGTGCATTTGTTGTAGATGGCGTCATCGTAGGCGCAATGAAAAGACAAGGTAAAGATGGTGAATTCCGTTCTAATTTACATCGAGGTGGTAGTGCTAATATTATTGAATTAACTGATCAGGAAGAATTAACAGCAATTAAAGCAGCAAAAGCAATGGGACTTGGTGTTGCAGGGGTTGATATGTTACAATCTGAAAATGGTCCTTTAGTTTTAGAAGTCAATTCATCTCCAGGCCTGGAAGGTATTGAAGCAGCAACAAAAAAAGACATAGCCAAGGAAATCATAAAATACATTGAAAGAAATGTCTAAAAATGAATTCATTATACTAGGCAAAGAAATTAGAAAAGGAGAAAGTGCTATCCTAGAAATGGATGTTGCTAAACTCCATACAAGAAACAACTTAAGTATTCCTGTAATTGTGGAACGAGCATCTATTGATGGTCCTGTTCTTTTACTTTTAGGTGGTGTACATGGGAATGAAATGAATGGAGTTGCAATTGTAAGGGATATTATTCGAAAAAAATATAATAAACCCAAAAAAGGTACAGTAATATGCATCCCCGTATTTAATGTATTTGGTTATTTGAATCAGCAAAGGGAGTTTCCTGATGGAAGAGATTTAAACAGAATGTTTCCTGGCACTGCAAACGGGTCATTGGCCAGTCAGTTTGCATATAAATTCACAAAGGAAATTGCCCCTTTAGTCGACTATGTTTTGGATTTTCATACCGGAGGATCTAGTCGAGAGAATTACCCGAATGTTAGATGTGATTTTAAGAATGAAAAAAACTTGAATCTCGCAAAAATATTTGGAGCGAAATTCATAATTGATTCTAATTATATTTCTAAATCCATAAGGGATCTGATGAATAAAATGGGTAAAACTATTTTATTGTTTGAAGGTGGAAAATCTCTTAAGCTTGATCAAAAAGTAATAAGCTGTGGTGTTAATGGCGCTTTAAATATTATGAAGCATTTAGGCATGCAGGAGGGAGATCTAAAAATTGACACCGATTATTTTTTATTGAAAAAGACCAAATGGTTGCGTGCTCCGTATTCGGGGATATTTGAATCTCTGGTAATAAACGGTAGCTATGTAAAACAAAAGACAGTTATTGGTAGAATTTATGATCCTTATGGTGAATTTGATAAGAATATAGTTGCTCCTTTTGATTGTTGTATTTATGGATTGAATACTGCTCCTATTGTTTACAAAGGGGATGCTATTTTTCATGTAAATATTGAAACGAAATAAAGTTAGTTTTAATATAATATTTGATAAATAACACGGTAGAATCTTACAATAGCAAGCGGTGGTCGTTTTAATCCCGATCACTATAAGTACTCAAGAAACTTAGCAAGACCTTTAAGCGTCAAAGTAAAACAGTATTAAAATACCAAAAGAGAAAGATAGACTCAATGACAATTGAAATAAAAACACACGAAAGAAAGTTGTTCGCAAATATTGACTACACGGAAAAGATTTTGAGAGATCGAGAGTTTTATAAATGTAGATTTGTGGCCTGTATTTTCGTAAGAAGTGATCTTATTGGTAACAGTTTTGAAGATTGCACTTTTGAAAATTGCGACTTTTCGATGACAAAAGTTCAAGGGGCAGGTTTTAGGAATGCAACCTTTAAAGAGTGTAAGATTTTAGGTGTTGATTTTTCGGAGTGTAATAAATTTATGTTCTCTTTTTCATTTCACAATTGTCATTTGGATTATTCTACCTTTTATGGCACAAGGTTGATGAAAACAGAATTCGATAAATGCTCTTTGAAAGAGACTGATTTTACTGAAGTAAATTTATCTGCTTCAGTATTTTCTGACTGTGACTTAACAAATGCCGTATTTTTAAATAGCATACTGGAAAAGGTGGATTTTAGAACTGCAAAAAACTATTCGATAGATGCTGAATCTAATAAATTAAAGAAAGCCAAATTCTCAGCACTCAATCTTGAAGGTTTACTACATAAATACCAATTAGATATCGATTATAGCTCTTAAAGTTGATTTCAACCCAAAAGTTGAGATAAACAAGCTACGACAAAAAAAATGGTGAAACAAAAAAGGTGGATTCAATCAAGAACCCACCTTTTTTCTATATGTAAATTGAATAAGCTCAAATGTAATTAGATCTCATAACCAGCCAAACCATTAAGTCCTCTTTACACTAAATGCTTATCCAATTCTAAATTTCTCTACCAGAATAAAGCATATAGTGCAACCAAAACGATAATAATCGCATA
>NZ_JBFFKR010000066.1:0-14972 GCF_041555295.1 Ancylomarina sp.
AAAACCAAAAGGAATTAGAATTCCTGCTGGTATTGTGAAAGGACAAAACATTAGCAATCTTTTTGAACGATATACCATTGAATATCACGACAAAACAAATTTCAGACAATTTCCTATTCCATTTGTATGTATCGCTACTGATCTTGAAACGGGTGAAGCCATTGTACTTGACAAAGGGAATATTGCTGAAGCTCTAAGAGCAAGCATGGCTATTCCTACCGTATTCACCCCAATTGAGATTGATGGTCGTTTACTGGCAGATGGAGGAATGGTCAATAACTTCCCTGTTGAAGAAGTGATAAAGATGGGAGCTGATATTGTCATTGGCGTTGATGTACAAACAGGCCCTAAAAGCAAAGATCAATTGAACTCGATAGAGGACATTATTAACCAAACTGTCAGTTTAATGGCAAAAAGAGCATTTGTTAAAAACAGAAAGCTATGTAACATTTACATCAAGCCAGATATTAATGGGTATACGGTTGCCGATTTCGGCAAAGCTGACTCTCTAATCCTTCGTGGGGAACAAATTCATCCTGAACAAATATCAGAATTGAAACAAATTATAAGTAAATATCAACTAATAAAAACTCAGAACCAGAATTACCCTATCACAACTGATTCTACTCAATATTTCATTAATAATATTAAGATCAACGGCCTTAAACATGTTAGAAAAGCGACCATACTTGGAAAATTAGACATTGAAACAAGAACCTGGACAAGTATTAAGAGAATTCAAAAAGGTATAAATCGAGCTTACGGAAGTAAATATTTCGATAAAATTGATTTCCAGTTGAAAGGTGATATCGAAAAGACACTCGTTATTAATGTAACTGAACGTCGTTCGAATCGATTTAATGTAGGCATGCATTACGATGACGATAATAAAGCATCTGTACTACTGAATACAACTTTCCAAAATAAAATTCAAGATGGATCCAGCCTTTCATTAGATCTAAAGCTATCTGAAAATCCTCGATTTACCGCTACATACAATTTTGATAATGGGTTAAAACCAGGTTATCAATTAAAACTCGATATAAATGACTCTGAGGTATTTGACTTTGAAGATGGCGATAAAGTTGGTAGTTACGATTTAAAATACTTAAAATTAGACGCAAATCTTCATTCCACTTTTCGAGAATCTTACTCAATGGGTATTGGCGGAAAGATGGAGCTATATAGAGTTTCTTCAAATATTAAGACCCCTGGGCTTGATGAAACTGACGAAGATTATTATTTCACCTACTACGCCTTTATCAATATGGATTCTCACGATAAAGGTTATTACCCTAAGAAAGGCTTTAGCTTATATGGTGAATACAAGCTTATTACTAATAATGGTGTGGCTTTAGATGGTAACGGTCGTCCAGCTTCTGTTGCGTATCTGAAAGTTCAAAAAGCCATATCATTAAATGATCGCTTAACTCTATATCCGAAATTCTTTGGTCGTGTCGTTTGGGGAAAAGCTATTCCACGTGTCTACAATACGTATACTGGAGGACTCGACCAAACCAATTATTTTGATATTCAGGTTCCTTTTGTAGGTTTACGCCGTATGGAGGTCGTTTCGGATAACTCTTTTGTATTTAGAGCCGATATTCAATTTGAACTTTTCAAAAAAAATTATTTGATTTTAAAACCTAACATTGCTAATGTTGTGGAAGATGTCAATAGTGCTTTAACTAAGGGGCAATGGATTAAAGGAGTTGGACTAACCTATTCCTATAATTCTTTAGTAGGACCAATGGAGATAACCTTTAGTCTATCTGATCTTGAAAATAGAGTGAGAGGGTTTATTAATTTAGGCTACTGGTTTTAGCTATTTTTTCAATTTACTTTTGGAGAGTTTTATAAATCGAAACATAAATAGAATTGAAGCTGTTCCTAATCCAGCAGGTAATCCCCACCAGATACCAACCTCTTTTAACCCAAAAGTAAAAGCACAGAAATATCCCATCGGTAAAGACACAATAAAGTAAGCAATAAAGGTATATAGGGTTGGAATATTAACATCAGACATGCCTCTTAGAATACTTCCGAATACAATCTGCAAGCCATCAAATAATTGATAAATTAGCATGACAACAATAAACTGTGCTGCCAAAGCAATCACCATCGGATCATCTGAAAATAAAGTTGGTAATTGGTTTCTAAGAAAAAGAAAAACCAGACCTATAATTAGAACCATCAATATAACAAGATGAATCGCAGCCCAGCCTGCTTTCCGCATTTCCTCTATTTTGTTTTCCCCAAAAAGAGACGACACTCGAATTGTTGTACTTGAAGCGAGACCTAAATAAACCATAAAACTAATGGTTGAGATACTTAAAACAACTTGATGAGCAGCTAATCCAGCAACACTTATCCATCCCATCATAATTGTGCTCAGCATAAAGGCTGAAGCTTCCATCACAAGTTGAGCACCAATCGGCACACCCATTTTCCAAATTTTAATGAAATCTTTAATTGCAAACTGAGCCTTTTCTATGATTTCTCCGTAAGCTTTGAAGCTTTTTCCCTTTTTAAATACAAAAAAGAAGCTGACAGCCATGAAAATTCTTGATATCAAAGTTCCATATCCAGCCCCATTTAAACCCATTGCAGGCAAACCTAGTTCTCCATTTATAAAAATATAATTGAATATGACATTGATAAGGTTGGCAATCAAGATAATATTCATAGCGACTCGTGTATTAGCCAATCCCTCACAAAATTGCTTATACCCCATAAATATCATCATCGGTATTATGGAGAGACTAATAATCCATAAATACTCTTTAGCAGGAAGAATAACATCAGCTGACTGTCCCATCTTATCCATAAACAGGCTCAGTATAAATATCACAACACTCAGAAAGATACCCATGCTTAGTACAGCCCACATAGAAGCTTTAAACCAATCTCCTACCCTATTCATTTCAAAACGACCTCTTGCTTTACCTACAAGTGGCGTTATTGCATATGAAAAACCTGTTCCCAAAACAATTACTAACCAAAATATCGTATTTGCGAAAGAAGCTGCAGCCAACTCTTGAGTCCCAACATGCCCAATCATCATATTATCGATAATACCAACTGTAACCTGACCTAATTGAGCCAAAATAACTGGAATTCCAAGTTTTATTAAACCTCTATAATGATCATGGTATGATTTAAAATATGATTGGATTGCTTTGCTAGTCATCATCTGAAAAATTGAATAGGAGAGATTATTGCACAAATAGAGATGCAATAATCTAATGGGCTGCGAAGGTAAATGAAAAGACCATAGAATTTAATAGTTCTAGGAATGTATTTTAGACTATTGATCGTAAAAAAACTTAGATAAATTCGCCCTCACTCCAATTACTCTCATTATATACCTCAATACCATTTTTCGAGAAGAAGTTGAGAGGTTAAACCATGACCTTCAATTAATTTACCCGTATAGCCAAAAAGATTCGTTTCTCTTACTTATAAAGATGCAAATAGGCGTCCCAAATCTTTTTGAGTTCTTCGGAACATGTAAAATCGAAAATTCATTTTTTTTATGACATTTTCAGTTTTATAAATGGCAAACAGATGCGTTTTGAGTATTTGCAGAGATGTAACATGTGATTTTTATATTTTTAAGCTCATTTACATTCAAGGAAGTAAGCGTTTTGAATCGTTTTAAGGTATTATAAAACCAAAAGCAGTCGTATCGAAATGTTATGCCCATTTACACATTTTTAAAGGATTAAATTGAATCGTTTTTGAGCTCTACTAATTTATAAGTAGTCAAAAAGAATTGAAATGGGCATTTACACATCCGATTACTGTCATTTTAATTCTATTTTAATGTTTTGCAAGTCTGGTAGACGTTAAAACAAATAATTTCAGACTCTATCTGATCTATAGTGGGTAAATATTATAGAGACTGTTCCATGAATATACCCCTAAGTTCGCAAAGAAATAAAGTTTGATAATTATGCCTTTGCGTTCTTGTATTTTGGCTTCTGTGTTCTCTGCGTGAAATTTGAATCACATTTATTTGCATCGCTATAGGGGTGAATTTATTAGAATTAGATCCTACTCAGTCGGAGTGGTTTTTAATCTTATTTTCATGACAAGTTTCACAGATGTGTATTTAAATTAAACCAGCTGACCTCCTACCGGAGAACTAGTTCGGCTATCAGAGTCGGGCTGAATTAGATTGTATTAAGAAAAAACTAACCCACTGTATTTGACATAGAGCCAACCTTAATTTCAAATCAGATATCACTAAAAAAGTGACTATGATGATTTATAAAAATGCTCTGGTGTAAAAAAAGCTCAGCAAATAGCCGAGCTTTTTAAAATTATATATTCAGATTGAGCTTATTCCCAATTCAAAATTACTTTTCCACAATTGCCTTCTTCCATAATGTCGAAACCTTTCTGGAAATCAGCAGCATCGAATCGATGAGAAATCATTGGAGAAAGATCCAATCCACTCATCAACATTTGCTCCATTTGGTACCATGTTTCGTACATTTCACGACCATAAATACCTTTCAACTGAAGACCTTTAAAAATAATGTCGTTCCAGTTCACTTTGGTTTCAGCAGGTAGAATTCCCAATAATGAGATTTTACCAGAATTGTACATATGTGAAACCATATCGTTGAAAGCCGCAGGCGAGCCCGAACATTCCAAACCTATGTCAAAACCAATCATACCAAGCTCCTTGATTACATCATCAAGACTTTCTTCCATAGGATTCACAACACGAGTTGCACCCATTTTCTTAGCCAGCTCAATTCTGTATGGATTTGTTTCAGTAGCCACGACATAACGTGCACCAGCGAATTTAGCAATTGCCACAGCCATAGAACCAATAAGACCAGCACCTGTAACAAGTACATCTTCACCAATTATAGAGAAAGAAAGTGCAGTGTGAGTTGCATTTCCAAAAGGATCCATGATTGCTAACAATTCGTCCTCAATCTGATCACTCATTTTCATCAGATTCGATGATGGAATAGCAGCGTATTCAGCAAATATACCGTCGATGTTAACACCAATACCCACTGTATTTTCGCAAACGTGCTTACGGCCTCTACGACAGTTTCGACAATGTCCACATGCAATATGACCTTCGCCTGTTACACGATCGCCAATTTTAAAGCCAGTGACACCAGCTCCCATTTCGGCAACCTCCCCCACATACTCATGACCAATAATCATTCCTGGTTTGATGGTATTCTGCGCCCATTCATCCCACTTATAAATATGTAAATCGGTACCGCAAATAGCAGTTTTTCTAATTTTTACAAGAACATCGTTAATTCCTACTTTAGGAACATCGACTTCTTCCATCCATAAGCCTTTTTCTGCTTTGGATTTCACTAGAGCTTTCATTTTAGCCATTGTCGTATTATAAGTAAATCTGTAAGTTAAAGTATTTTGTGTCTAATTGAAAAGCCTAAAAATAAGCCTCTGAATTATTTTCCGAAAATAATAAAAACAAAGTTAGAATATCAATATGTCATTAAGAATTTATACAAATAAGATAAATAAACATATAAAACATAGCTTAACAAACCCAATAGACTAAATAACTGCAACTTAAATACTGGAGACTAAATTCAATTTATTATAAAAACAAAAATTCCCAGCCTGTAAGACTGGGAATTTTACTTTACAACTAAACAGACTTTTACATGTTCTCTTAACTGTGATTTGAGATAATCAAAAGGACAACATTTTATTGACTCAATAAAAACTACATTATTTAATCAATAGAGAACAAAAGTCAAACACACTTACTAATCTTTTACAAGACGAACAGACATTCTTTCTACCAATTGTTTATTACTTTTTCGTTCAATAGAGTTATTAGCACCAATAAAAGCTCTATAATAATACAAATCGCTTTCTACATCTTTAGTATTTGTCCAAAAATAAGCTGACATTCTTTCACCCATGTATGAAAAAGGAGGTTGAAACCAGAATCTACCTTTACTATAATAGCCACTAGGAATTGCATTAAATAAAAAGTCATTTGTAGCTTCTGTTCCGTCAAACCAATTAGCTGCTGGGTCAAGAAATTTTGCAGCATAATCATACTGTGAACCATTTTCATCAGCTTCAGCTTGTGACATACCAGCCTCAATACTTATCTTTTTCCAATCAGCATCAGTTGCTACGTGCCATCCTTGAGGAGCAATATCTTCTAAAGCATAAGCATTATACAACACGCCATATTTAGCGAAATTTTCGTGCGCTTTTAAATCATCAACAGTGGTTGTTTCAGTAACATCTAATGCATAAACTGAACACACTTTATTAACATCATCAGCATTTATTGCATAAGGAACATAAGCTAAATTTTCAGCTAACCAAGTTTGACCTTTAATTGTAATGGTTTTATATTCTTTACCATCACGTGTATCAGTCCAAGTTCCTTCAATAACATTAGGTTTAACTTTAGTCGTGAACTCTAAAACGTTACTTTCTGCTTTAGCACTTTGAGGGTCGCGTGTTATAACTTTTGCGAAATAAGTTGTTTCAAACTCTAATCCTTCAGCTATAAAAGAAAGCTCAGCAACATCCTTTTGTTTTAAATCAGCCTCATCAATAGTTGCATCGGTACTTAAGTAAATATCGTATACCAATGGCTCATAAACTAAATTGCCTTCGGCATTTTTTACCTTATCAGGGTCAATAGAAGCAGACCAATCGATAACTACATTTAATTTATCATCAACAATTAATTCAGTGATTTTAGTGTTCAATACGGGAGCTGTAGGAACAGTATTAATTGTGCTAAATGAGAATACGTCACTTGATGTTTTTCCACCTTCGCTATCAATAGCTAAAACTTTCCAATAATAAGTTGCGTTCCCTCTAAGATTGGAAAGAGTTACTTCTGTTTCAGCAAAATCTTTCTTATATGGATAATTCTCATTAATTTCTTCATTTGTTCCATAAAAAACAGTGTATGAAACCGCATCGCCATCAGCATCAGTTGCTGCAGCCCACACAATTTTTGTTGAAAGAGTCACCTGATCAAAACCGTCAATTGGGGATATTAATTCAGCTTTGTTAGGTAAAGTGTTCATTGTTGTAAAACTAGCAACATCACTTTCAATATTTGCTCCTTCAGTATCTGTAGCAACAATTTTCCAGAAATACTGAGTATGAGCATCTAAAGCAACCGCAAATTCAGACTCTGAGATATCAGTTGCAACAATATTATCATCAGTAAATGCATTTTCTTTAGAAAGGTAAACATTGTATTTTAACGCATCACCGTCCAAATCTTCTGCAGTCCATTTTAGAGAAATACTTTTTTCTACATCAATTGCTTCGTTAGCAGGAAACTCAAGTCCCGAAATCGCAGGAGCCGAATTCATTGTAGTGAAATAGCGTACTTCAGATTCAACACTAGCGCCATTGTCATCAGATGCAATTACTTTCCAGAAATACTTTGTATGAGATTTAAGAGCAGTGGTTAATATATAAGTGTTCTGCTCAATATTTTCTCCTGCTAAATCTTCTTCAACAAATTCCTCTGTTTCTGAAACATAAACATCATAAGTTACAATGTCATTATCAGGATCGATACTTTTTACCCAAGTCAAAGTTGGTTTTGTTTCTTGATCAATTGCTGCATTCTCTGGAGCAGATAAACTTGCTGCCTCTGGCATTCTATTTTCCTTTTCATCTTCACAGGAAAACAGACTTAGTAGTCCCAGGGTTATAAGAGCTACTTTAAAATAATTTTTCATATTAATATTTATTAAGGGTTAGTAACAAGTTGTACAATACCTAAATACAAAGGCCTGGTACACCTTGTAGGAAATTTGTTTTGTAATAAAACATGAGTTAACCTAATTGTTATATAGGTATTGGATTAATAAAGCCGTGTGATGAAATAGTCATCTGGATTGTCTTGAGAAATAAAATCCCAATCGATTAATCCCCCTTCTACAGTTTGTTTGATATACCATCCACTATCATTACATAGATAATCGACTAAGTCGTTAAATTCTTTATTGTCCTTAATCGACTCTGTAATTGGATTTGGATCTACACCCTCTTTAGCGATGCAAAATTCACCAGATAATCGCTTCATAGCGATACGATCTTCTTGTAGCTTTTTGATCTCCACAGGAACAAAGTAGAAGTAGAACTGAGTATAACGCTCAAAGGAGAACAGTATGCCTTCTCCAAGTTCTTCTCCAAATTCATAATCTTCATTATAAACATCATCTAAAATTGGGTTACCCTCCTCGTCGAATAATGGAATTCGTTGCTTATAATCTGTTACGATTACCATGCTCTGGATAACAGTATTAGCTTTTTTCATAGCAATATAATTATCCCATGCTTTACCAAAACTACTACGCAATTTTAAACTGTAGTTATCCATTATTTCATCGTATACTCCAGGAACGTAATACATTGGGAGTTTTGTGCAATACAAGTATCCTTTTAAATCGGAGTTGGCTAATTCATATCTACTCTTCTGCTCATTATACGTGAAATATTGAATTTCTGAATCATCAAGTTTAATAGGTGTACTCAATCCCATTCCATCATGATCGAAATAGAGCATTTTTCTTCCTGTGTAGAACTCACCTTTGTAGTTATAATTATAATCGGCAGCTGTAGCCATCGAACTTAAATCCATTCCTAACACAATAGGATTATCTTCGCTAGCACCCAATCCTGAGGTAATAGCAAGATTCATATGGCGTTCAGTTCTCTGCTCTCTAAGGTATTTTACATATTTCTGAATTGATGAAAAATCCGAGAGATCTCTATCAGCTTTCTGTAGTTTCAAAACACCTTTATATACTTTTCCTTCCAGAATTATTTCAGTTTTATCTTCAGATATTGATACAAAGTTAAACTCCACATCTCCACCATAACCGTCTGGAGCACCTGCATTTGGATAACTAAACACTGTGAAATTATCATTGAATGTATTAAAAACCAACTCGATATCAGCTTCCGAAAAAATCTTAAACTCGCTTACAACAGCTTCTTCAATCTGTTTTGATTTTATGCTTACGGTATTGTCATCATTAAAGTTTGCAATAGTATATGAAAGATATTCCATGCCATTACCTAGCGAATATCTCATTTTCCAACCAAACTCCGAACTAGTCAGAATGCTTTTATATTCTTCAATGGTGGTCTGCATTCTATCATCAGGTAGTTGATCAAACTTATTCTCAAAATCATTCTTGTTGCAGGATGATAAACTTATTCCGAGAATTATAAACAAAATGATATATTTAATTTTCATCATGGATTTTATTTTATGATTACTTTTTATTCTTATGATTTCAAAACAAGACAGAATTAATTTTCGCCTTCTTCCTCTTTTGAGTTTTCAAGAATCAATTGATTGGTTGCAATCTCAATTTTCCCTTGCAATTCGAATAAATCAATACCCCACTCACTTTTGTAATAGTCAGTAACAATAGAAATTTTATTAAGCATGATAGATAAACCTGTTGGTCCTGATTGGTTTTGTCTCAAAATCATACTTCCGTCTTCATTTTGCATAATCTGAATTCCAAACATGTATAGTTTAAGTTGAAAATCAGTCAATAACATTGGGATGATATTTCCTGTAACTATTCCATACGTATCTTTCTCAGGCACATATTTTACAACTGGCGCATTACAATTTCCAACTGTCGATAAAATAGTACCCACAATTTCAACGAAATCTTCATTATCGTTAGACATACTATAAGGAGTTATAAATCCTAAACTAGTTGCTGATAACAAATCGTGATTATACCAAGCACCAGTGTACAAACCCTTAGATATTTTTTTAAAGTCCATAGGATAATGAACTTTCTGATGCAAAATATGAGCGAATTCATGATGCATAACGTGAAATGATTTTGACATTTCAGCTATATCTGAATTATTGAAAGAATCAACATCAAAAATGGTAACTTTTCGTCCACCCTCAGCAAGTCCCATAGTCGCAGTACCATTATCGTTGTATTGAGGTGTGCCTACCAAATAAATTAATTTGGGAACAAAAGTTTTAATAAACTCATCGCCACCAACTTCCTGATATGGCTCAATCCAAATTTTATACAAAGCTTTCATGAACTGTTCAGCTTTTTCTTTTCTTGGAGGCGTTACATGAAAGTTATTATCGATTTCACTATCATCCCATTTCCATTTAATTTCCATATTATAAGGAACAGTGAATGTTTCATACAACCATTTGTCGAATTCACTTTCGTGAACCTGATCTACATAAATAATTGACTCTTCGCGTAAACTATCCTCTTTATCACAAGAGCTTAGTGCAAAAATTGACAAGATGCAGATAAATTTTATATAAATATTTTTCATCATAATAATTCTATCTAGGGTTAGCTTCTATACCTTGGGATTGAGCATTCAGAGGAATTTGCAATTGTTTTCTAGGATCTTTATCACTTAAAAGCGATTCACTTCCATCTGCAAAATAATGGCGAACTTGAGTATTAAACCTCCTATGATCGAACCAACGCATTCCTGTATAATAATATTCTTTTCTTCTTAAGTCATATAAGCAGTTCATATAGACTCTTTGCATATCATCAAGTGCATAAAATGGATTCAAACCATACTTAAAGTTTGATTCCTTATACTCTTTATCCATTTTAGTAAAATCTACTTTATGCGTTACTGAGTTATAACCTTTGACTCTTTTGCTTAAGTAAGAATCCATATCAGTACTAGTCGCTTCATAGTTTTTCAACATGGTATTTGCTTCCATACGTAGGAATAAAGCTTCTTCCATATCAACTAATACATTCATGATCATATGATAACCAACATCACTATTAAGCCCTGTCTTCTCAGTATGATACCCCCATTTAACAAATAAAATATCTGGATCTCCACCATATAAATCCCAAATCCAATCGGCACCTACAAAGCTTTTTCTAAAAACGTCTTTGTGAAATTCATCACTCATGGCGTACTGATAACTACCAAAGAAATAAATAAACCACCTACTGTACTGAGGAACTACTAGTAGGTTTGCTTTTTCACTTGTTCTACCCCATTGAATAATTACTTCATTAACATCCATTCTGCTATACTCCCCAGTAAGATCACGTAACGATTCTGCAGGATCAGAAGAAAGAACCATATTGGTATGTTCAAGAACTTTATCGAACTCACCCTTTAAGCTATAGAAACGAGCAACAAAAGTATGTGCCGCTTTTATATTCCAGTGAAGTACTTTGTTGGCGTAAGCCTTGTCATCAATATATTTCAAACCTTCAATGATATCTTTCTCAAGATTTTCGTACACCTGAGCAACTGAGCCTCGATTGTAAGTTGTTAAAACATTTGTTTCTGACTTCGTTACATAAGGAATTCCTAGATCAGTTTTAGCTGTTGCTGGATTATATGTAGGAGACCAAAGATTTACCAACATAAAGTGACAATAGGCTCTTGCAATAAGAGCTTCACCATAAAAAGGTTTTGCTTCTTCGCTGATTTTACCATTGACTTTACTTTTCTCAATAGCATCTAGAGCATGATTTACTTGCTTAATAGAAGAATAGCATCCTGTCCAGTATGACTCAGGAGTGTCCTGTGATGTTAATCTAAAGTCAAGCCAATTATAAGCATCACTGTTGATTTCATTTTTGCTTCCACTTTTACCTTTATCAGTTGCATTATCGCTCATAGCATAACAAAACATTTGGTGATTTTGATTTGGGTAAGCGTGAGTCAATAACTCTCCAATTTTTTCAGGAGAATCAATAACTGTTCTATCATCTGGCATCTCATCCAAGAAACTATGACATGAAGTAAAAGCTAAAAGACAAGTTCCAATTAATATGTTTATATAATTTTTCATAAGGTCTTAATCATTACAAATTTAACTTAAGGCTTAATGTATACTGGCGTGATACAGGAAGAGCAACACCTCCATTACCAAAGAATTCAGGATCTTGTCCATTTAAAGCTTTATCGGAATGCAATAGGAATAGGTTTGTTCCAGATGCTTTGATACTTGCATTGCCAATACCAACCTTTTTAAGCATTTTCTTAGGTAGATTATATGAAATAGATAATTCCTTTAGTCTAATAAAATCACCTTTAGCAACTCTTTGATCAGAATAGTTATAAGCATTGTAAGTTGATTCTAATCCAGTCCCAAACTCTTCGTAGATTCGCTTGCTTACAATTGTTGGGATATTAGTTATCTTTTCATCACCAGCTTTCATCCATCGGTTTTTCATATCCTGAGGCATCGCATCTAAATCGCTATATTTTGCATGAAAACTAGGATATAGACGAATAACATTTCCAAATGAATAGGTACAAAACACATTTAGTGATAGGTTCTTATATACAAAGCGGTTTGAGATACCACCTGTAATTTTAGGATCGATACTCCCTTCGTATTTTAAGTGATCAACATCAGTATCCTGGAAATAGATGTCTTTAGTAACATTACCATTCTTATCGTAGAAAGTTGGTAAACCTCTATCATCTAAGCCCGCAAATGGAATAGAGAATAAACCTCTTACAGAACCACCTATAGTTGCTGCGCCTTCTGCTTTGGTAAGACCTAAAATATTTGGCTGTCCATAAAGCTTCGTGATTTCATTTTTATTGTAGGCAAAAGTTAAGTTTGTGTTCCATGAAAAGTCATTAATTTCGATATTCTTAGAGTTTAAACTAAATTCGAAACCTTTTGATTCCATGTCAGCATAATTAGCCAATTTCCACAATTCGC
Organism: Ancylomarina sp.; assembly: GCF_041555295.1. Lineage (NCBI taxonomy): Bacteria > Pseudomonadati > Bacteroidota > Bacteroidia > Marinilabiliales > Marinifilaceae > Ancylomarina > Ancylomarina sp. Next base: position 12,734 of record NZ_JBFFKR010000066.1, read on the forward strand.
CACCAATACCACTTGTTTTGATAGCAGCAATTAAGTCGAATCCATTTCTCTTATAAATGTCAGAACTAATACTGATTCTATTATTGAATAAACCTAAATCGAAACCAATATTTGTTTCATATTGTTTTTCCCAAGTTAATTCTGAATTCATCAAGCTTGCAACACGCAATCCGTTTTGAACTTCATTTTGAAATGGTGCAACAGTAATACCACTTCTAAATACTGCCTTACTGTTCGTTGCAGGTCCCATACTTGCAGTTAGACCATAAGTGGCTCTAAAGCTTAGGTTTGATATCCATTCAACATCAGTTAAGAAAGCTTCCTCTTTGGCATTCCATTTTCCACTCACATTCCAAGTTGGTAACCAACGAGAATCCTTAGAATCTCCTAAACGGTTACTACCATCAACACGAACTGTAGTGTTTAATGTGTACTTACCAGATAAACTATACGCCATATTTGCAAAGAAAGCCACAAATCTATCGTGAGAGTTTGAAGTACCAAAATATGGAAAACCAGCTTGAGATAATTTCTTGATCATATTCGGATCAGTGAAAACGGTATTTCCTTTATCATACTGAATACCATAACCATCAAAACCAGTCGCTTCTCTATCTGAGGATCTGACTTCTTGTCCAAGCAATGCATTTACTAAATGCTTCTCGTTAAACGTATTGTTATAATTGATGACATTTCTTAAATAGAAATTCTTCAACATATTATCTTCCCGATTGTAGAATCCTCCTTTTTCAAGAGTACTTACAGGTCTTTCGTTTGGTTTTTCAGGATCAGTATATAAATATTTATTAGCATCTTCAATTGTCGCATCATCAGCAGCTCTATAAGCATTGGCAACATTTGAATTGCCAGTCATTTTATGAACTGAAGTTGATTTTACATATCTCATATTCCCTACAAACTTGTAGGATAAGTGTTTATTGAATTGATAATCCAAATCACCTTGAATACTCAAATCCAAAACATTTAGATCGATATAATTGTTATTGAACTCATCCAAAATATTGAATTTTGCAAAGTTCATTCTATTATATCTGTATGATCCATCTTCTTTATAAGGAACAATTGTCCTACTCGTATTTAAAGCATATGAAAATGGATTGATGTCGAATTCACGGCTATAATCACCATTCACAGCATCCGAAGTGCGACTAAATGTTCCTGGAGCTTTTTGTTCACGAAAACTACCTTTTGTCGACATACCTACTGAAAGTTTGTCATTCAACTTGAAGTTACCTTTCATGTTGATCGTATATCTATCCACTTCATCCGCTACAGTCCAACCATCGTCGTGCAAAAAACTTGATGACACATAAAAGTTAGCCGTTTCAGAACCACCACTTAAACTAACAGAGTGATTTTGCATTAGACTATTACGAAAAAGTAAATCGAACCAATCTGTATTTGCTTTTTCATACTTCTCAAGATATTCCGCACGCGCTTGAGGTGTATTCATTAAACCATATGAACCATTGTTATATGAGTTGATTGCATCGTACATTTGAAAATAGACACCACCATCTTTACTTCTCATCATTTCAGCATGTCCTAACCATTGCTTACGTTCCATCTCGCGAAAAACAGACATTTGATCTTGAGAATTTAAGATATCATACTGTCCATAGTTAGGTTTGTTTTTAATCGTATATTCCGATGTTACATTTACCTTTGCTTTACCTACAACACCTTTTTTAGTCGTAATTACAATGACACCATTCATTGCTCTAGCTCCATATAAAGCAGTCGCTGAAGCATCTTTCAAGATTTGAAAATCAGCAATATCGTCTGCATTTAAACCAGCAACCGAACTACTAATCAGAGTTGAAACATCCCCTGATGATAATTGATCAGGGCTTACGTCAATAACATCTTCAAGAACAACACCATCAACGACCCAAAGAGGCTTTGTATCACCGTAAATAGAAGAAGCACCACGTACACGAATTTTAGGTGCTGCACCAAAAGTACCAGAAACGTTTTGTACGCTTACTCCAGCAACTTTACCTTCCATCATTCTACCAACATCACTTAAACCAGCAACTTTAGCATCTTCACCCTTTAGTTTTGTTGCAGAACCGGCAAACAATCTCCTATCAATCTTTTGATAACCTGTACTTACTACGACAGTAACTTCATTTAATTGCTCTGATGAACTAGACATCACAATATCCAATCGCTCCTGATTAGTCACAGCAATTTCTTGAGATTCCATTCCTATAAA
>NZ_JBFFKR010000067.1:0-14845 GCF_041555295.1 Ancylomarina sp.
AGCTCTTTGTTCATTTCACTGCAAATACGAAGAACACGAACAGAGCGAGATGAGGTAACCTGGTTTCTCTTAGATCGCCTATTATTTCTATTTATAGTATCCTGATAATATTTATCGTATAAACTCAGATATTCTTGGGCCGAGTCTTGATCCAGTTGTCGATATAAATATTTTACAACCATTGCACGGCGTTTCTCTCCTGATCCTTCAGGATGCGCAATGATCGCGAATAATTGCATTAAAGCTTTTAGAATTCTTTCGCTCATGTATAAAGAAGAATTGTTAGGATTTAGGTCGTGGTATTACTGCTTGAAGCCAATCAGTAATAAAATTGATCCTGGCTTTTTCGTCTTGGAAATGTATTGAACTTTTATGGTACAGTTGAGCGTGCTTTCAAATTCAAAGTCCCAATATGGAGTAGAACCATATTTTACATTTGTAAATAAAACTCTATTCTCTTGATCGTAAATGGTGAAAATAAGTTGGCTACTTTTTTGGTTGCTAACACCTGCAATTCTATAATGATTTCCAGAATAGAATGTTGTGTGAAATTCGGCAGATTCTCCAGAGTTTAATTCAGCCTTGTATTCCTGTCCATCTGAAACAAATGGAGAGTGAAGGTATTTACTACATTCTGTCATTAAAGTATTGTCCTGAGCCAACGAGGTAAACGCTGTGGATACAAGTACAAGTAGAAATATATATATTGTTTTCATCTTTTCTAAATTTGTGTGAGGTAGAAGCATAAAGGACTATTCCTTAGAATAGTTTAATAAGCCCATTTTATTGAGTAATAAAAGTATGTAGCTTATCAATCTTATAAGTAATAACAGAAATTAATTTTGGAGTAATAATCAGTTTTGATTTGCTATTTATAACTGTAAGTTTCTTTTTGGGATAATCAATTGAGGGGATATATTCATATTCTTCAATAATTTCATCAAATGTGTAAGCTAACTGAATCAAGTTCTCAACTAAGTATTTATAACTTTCACTCTCCTGTGTATTGGGGATCAATAATTTTATAAGGTTTTCTAAAGGTCTTTTTTGTTCTGCAATTCGTTGCATTAAATCAGGATGAGGATTGTTTTTCATCTCTTGAGTAAGCACATATACCGATTCTATCCAACCACCAGCTAGAATTAAAGCGCCTGTCTCTTCTCGTTCGTTAGTTTTTAAATATTTATCGATATTTCTATATGTGTCTGATACGATTACCATAAGAGAATCACGATTGTCCATGTTTGCCTCTATTCTGTTTACGGTGCTCTGGTCTAGCACTTTGTATATGCCTAGGTCTAAAGATAAAATTTTGAGAACAGCAAAGTAGCTTGCTGCATCCTGTGTTTGTTGATAGATGTTGATATAGCCTAAATCCACACCATAAACACCGAAGTTTATAGCTCTGCTAAAGTTGGTTACATAATCTGAAGCCTTTCGAAAAGGGTTGAGTAATTCCTTATTATACGAAATCCCAGATTCATGTAAGATGAGTGAAATTTGATATGGAGATGGTAAGCTAAATAAGATATTATTGAAGTGGAAAACATTTCCACTCTCTTTTTCTGCTAGAATAGAAGACGCAACTAGATCCTCAATAAGCTGAACTTCGTCGGTTGTCTTTTCAGATGGTTTCCTAAAATAAAAGAGAGATGCAACTACAATAACTATTAAAAATATAATTACGAGTCTAATTCGGTTCTTAGAGGTTTTTTCTTGCATTATGCTTTACTTATAAATTTATATGGCAATTTAGTAAGAATAAGTTAGAAGTCAAATGCCATTTTATCTATTTTTAATACATTTGATGTCTTTAAAAATACGATTAACAGTAAAATATAAAATTCTAGACAAATGAAAAAAACGATCATTTTAGGAGCTATTTGTTTATTAGCACTTTGTGATGTTTCTGTTTATGCTCAAGATAAAGTTTTGAGTATGAAAGATGCTATCATTGGACAATGGCAAGATTTCTATCCTGAAAATATTTATAAATTAGATTGGCGTGCCGATAAGGATGAATATAGCTTCATTGAGAAAAATACTATAATGGTAGCATCGCCTAAGCTTGCAGCTAGAAAGCTTGTGAGTTTAGATGATTTAAACTCAGCCTTATCTGTTGATTCTATATCAAAATTAAAAAGAATTCCTGCTTTTTCCTGGGTTGATGGTAATACCATACAGTTTTGGGCTAATTCAAGTCTGATGCAATATAAGATAAGCGAAAAGAAAGCTCAGCTGGTTTTAAATGCAGATAGTAAGGCTGAAAATAAATCGTTTTGTGATACCAATAATAAGTTGGCTTATACGATTGAAAATAATCTTTACTTTGTTGGAAAAGATGGTGCCGAAGTTGCTGTAACTAAGGATTCTGATAAAAACTTTGTTAGCGGACAATCCGTCAGTCGTAATGAATATGGTATTGATGGTGGCATATTTTGGTCACCTAAAGGTGAATCATTGGCTTTTTATCGTAAAGATGAAACAAATGTGACTTCATATCCATTGGTTGATATTAATACCCGAGTAGGAGATTTACGTGAGGTAAAGTATCCTATGGCTGGTATGAGTTCTGAACTTGTATCTGTAGGAGTTTATAATTTAAAGACGTCTAAAACTGTTTGGATTGATGCAACTGATTTTGACAAGGAGAGATATTTAACCAATGTTTCTTGGGGTGCTGCAGGTAAATACATTTATATTCAGGTTTTGAATAGAGCTTCAAATCATATGAAGCTTAACAAATATAATGCTGCTACAGGCGAATTTGTAAAAACCTTAATTGAAGAAAAAGATGATCGTTGGGTTGAACCACAGCACAAATTAATTTTCCTTACAAATAAACCTAATCAGTTCATTTACCAATCGAATACGGCAGGTTATAATCATATGTTCTTGTATACAAACGAAGGTAAGTTGATTAAGCAATTGACCACAGGTGATTGGATGGTAACTAAAGTATTAGGTTTTGATAAGGTTGAGAAGAATTTATTCTTTGAATCAACAGAAGTAAGCCCTGCTGATCGCCATGTTTACAAGCTTAATATGAAGTCAGGCAAGCGTGTTCGTTTGACAAATGAAGCGGGATACCATAATGTAAAGGTTAGTAAATCGGGAGCTTATATCATCGATAACTACTCTAGCCTAAACGTTCCTAGAATTATTAATATTGCAGATTCTCGTGGTAAGTTTGTTAAGAACTTAATAACGGCAGAGAATAAGCTTAAGGAATACAATCTTGGTGAAATTTCATTGGGAACAATCAAATCAGCTGATAATAAAACGGATCTACACTATCGTTTAGTTAAGCCTGCCGATTTTGATCCAAATAAAAAATACCCTGTTGTTGTATACGTTTATGGTGGGCCACATGCTCAATTGGTTACTAACAAATGGTTAGGTGGTGCTCGTTTATGGGAGCAATATATGGCTCAACATGGTTATGTTGTTTTTACACTTGATAATCGCGGTTCAGGAAATCGTGGGAAAGAGTTTGAAGCAATTATTCACCGCCAGTGTGGTCAGCCAGAAATGGCCGATCAAATGAAAGGTGTTGACTTTTTAAAATCACAAACTTATGTCGATGCAGATCGTATTGGTTTACATGGTTGGAGTTATGGTGGTTTTATGACAATATCTCTTATCACAAATTACCCAGATGTATTTAAAGTTGCTGTTGCAGGTGGCCCGGTAATCGATTGGAAATGGTACGAAATTATGTATGGAGAACGCTATATGGATACGCCTCAGGAAAACCCGGAAGGCTATGAAATGACATCTCTAATCAATAAAGCAAAAGACTTAAAAGGTAAGCTTTTGATTTGTCAGGGAGCTATCGATAAAACCGTTCTTTGGCAACATAGTTTGAGTTTTGTTAGAGAGTGTATTAAAAATAATGTTCAAGTTGATTATTTCCCATACCCTCGTGCTGAGCACAATGTAAGAGGAATGGATAGAATTCACTTGAAGCAGAAAGTAAGCAATTATTTCGATGATTATTTGAAATAAACGAAATCTTAATACTTGATAAAAGCTCGCTTGCTAATTGCAAAGCGAGCTTTTTTATTTAGACGGAGTTTGAATATCACAGTTTTGAGATTACTTTTGACCGAAATATAAAATACAGAGAGAATTGAAAACAAAAATAGATCATAAGAGTATCTGGACAATTGCCTACCCGATTATACTGGGGAGTATTGCACAGAATATAATTTCAGTAACTGATACCGCATTCTTAGGTCACTTAAGCGAAACGGCACTTGGTGCAGCAGCTATTGCAACTATTTTTTATTTTGCCATAGTCATGTTGGTTTGGGGATTTGGTTTGGGAACTCAAATTGTAATCGCTCGTAGAGTAGGGGAGCAGAATTTTAAGATGGTTGGAAAAACCTTTATCCATGCTTTCTATTTTTTGATGTTTATAGGTCTTCTTTTGTTGGGTTTTATGGTAATACAATCGCCATCTCTATTAAAATGGATGGTCAGTTCCGATGCTATTTTTCAAGCCAGTAACGATTATATTTCTGTTCGTGCCTGGGGGATTCTTTTTGCATGTGTTAATCTGCTTTTCAGAGCCTTTTATATCGGCATTGCTAAAACTAAAGTAATCAGTTGGAGTACTGTATTCATGGCCATTGTTAATGTCTTTTTAGATTATGCACTTATATTTGGAAAATTTGGTTTGCCTGAGATGGGAATTAAAGGAGCTGCTTTAGCTTCGGTAATCGCCGAGTTTACAGCAATGATCTTTTTTATTATTTATACCTTTAAAAAGGTACCTCTGGCACACTATGATTTATTTCGTTTTTGCAAGATCGATTGGCCACTTTTCAATCGATTAATTAAGGTTTCCGTTCCGATAATGATACAAAACTTTCTAGCCTTGTCTTGTTGGTTTATCTTCTTTATTATGGTGGAGAGAATGGGAGAGCATGAGCTGGCAATTTCAAATATTATCAGAAGTATATATGTCTTACTAATGGTGCCTGTTTGGGCCTTTGGATCTGCTGTTAATACTCTAGTTAGCCAAGTTATTGGAGAAGGTTTTCCTGAAAAAGTCATGTTAATTATATGGCGAACAACTCAACTTTCTTTCTTGTCAGTATTTGCATTAGTGGGTGTTTCCATTTTTATCCCTGACTTGATTATTTCGATTTACACCGATAATGTACTTTTGATAGAACACACCCGTCCTGTGGTCTATGTTGTTTTTGGATCTGCCTTATTGTTTCCAATTGCTATAACCTTATTTCATGGTATTTCTGGAACTGGTAGAACCTTGCACGCAATGCTTTTGGAGATTGTGGTATTGTCTTTCTATTTAGGCTCAGTTTTTCTTTTAACACAAGTCTTTAAGGTATCAATTGCGCAGGTTTGGACTTCAGAATATTTCTATGCGCTCTTTTTAGGAGCAGCATCTTTCCTGTATTTAAAGTATGGGAAATGGCGTGGGGGTGTTGTATAAGTAGGTTGTGCGACTTTATTCAAAGTCGAGAACCTTAGGACCGTCTACGCTAAAATTGCTAAAGTTGGGACGATCTTCGCCTGATATACCATATTGAGGACTTGAAAAATCGCTAGGTGCTTTGGGGTATAGAGCAAAACGTAATTCGATTGTTTTAAATACAAGGTTCTCATTATTTAAGCGGATTCCTAAACCAACTCCATAGTACGCTTTGTTCTTAAAGGGATGATGTTGGTTACTGCCAATCGTTCCAATATCGAGGAAGTTGAAAAATGCAAATCTAAAACCGGCTGCCATAAAAGGCGTGAATGTCATATTCTCAAGCTTCAAAGTTAACCTTTGTGTACCTAGTGCTTCAAGGCTTGAAAATCCACGAATACCTGTTGGAGAGTTAAGCGTTATAAATTCCTCTGGGAAACGTCGGATGCCTATATTATAATTCAGCTCAACAAAATTACGAAAGCGATATCGCCCTGTTTTTCGTAAACGACTGATAAATTTGTTTTGTATGATTAAATTTCCCTGTTCGTAACGATCTCTATCGAAGTAGCCACCTAGTGCAAATTTTGTAAAAAAGTAAGCTTTTGTTTTATAAAAATGTGTGGCACGTTCATATTCAAAAGCTAAATACTTTCGGTAAGAAAACTCTCGATCTTCAAAACCTCCAGTTAATTGCATCAGGTAACCATAAGGGATATCCTCAGTTCTACCAAAATTGTAAATAAGGTTTGATTTGAAGTACTGAGTTTGATTAAGGGCTATACTGGCTAAATACATCCTTTTGTTGTGGAAGAATTTATTCAGGTCGGAATCAACTTTAGGACGCTTGAAAAAGTTCAATGACGAAAAGCCTAGAGTTGAAAACAGTTGAGTCTTTGCTAATTTCTTTGTTGATTTGAGTTTGTATGATCTTCCAAGCCATGCAGAAGCATAGTTAAAGTCTAGTGGTTCTTCGTTTAGTATGGGGTCATTAGGACTAATTTTATTAGAATGCATGGTTTTAGAAAGAGTTAATCCTCCTGCATACCTAGTCATGTAGGTTTCGAATCGTTTTTTCACAGCCAGTTCTATAAGCGATTTTTTGTAGTTATTACTAAAAGTAAGACCTGTGCTTATGCGTGAGTTTTTAATGTTTTGAATTTTATAGCTGGCTATATATCCCCAGGATTGACTTTTACTAGAATTATATTCAAAGCCTGATCTGATTTCATGTCCTCGACCATATAAGTTACGGTTGTAAAGCTCTATTGAGGTAGAGGTAATTGAACCAACATCTATATCGAATCCCCAAGAAAATTGATCTTTCACCAATAAGTACAGATCCACTAATTCAGATGAACCCATTACGGGGATCACTATAAATTGTGCATCCTTAATGTAGGGGAGATTACGGATTAATCGTTCATTTTCTGACGTGTTATAAGCATCTAAGGTGTCACCTTCTTTAAGATAAAGGAGTTTTTTTATATGACTCCGACTACTGGTATTATGAAGTTTGTTGGCTGTTTTTTCAAGCCAAATTCTAGTTTTTTGTAGAGAATCTAAAAAGTTGGGTTTGAATGGCGGTATAACATCAACGATAACCTTATTGATACGTTTCCCTTCGTAGGGTAGAAATACTTGGCCACTTTGTTCTCTTTTTTTATCAATGACTAATTCTTCTTTGTTAGGAGAAACAAAGAATAAACCATAAAGTTCTTTGGTTATACTGTTTTTGTAAGCTTTAGATTTGAGTTTTTTGTAGAAATCACGACCATCCTTTAACGTATCATCCTTTAGATTCCCATTAAGAGTGTTGGTGAATAGTGAATCTTCTGACACATGACTTATAATTTGCTCAAAAGAAATATTCGTAGGTCTTGGTGACTGGGCATGAGAATCTAACCAATTGTTGAAAATCAGTAGAACAAGGAAACAATATTTAATGCTTTGTTTTATACCTAAATGTCTTGGTTGTATTTAAAGATAGCAAAAATAGAGGATGAGATTGTGATATCGAATTTAATCTTTTGAATTCACAGATTTTTCATGAATCATCTTAAGTTGTTCGTCAGTCCACTGCCATTTATCACCAACTCTGATTTCACCAATAATCTGTTTTTTATTGAAAAATTCTAAGGTGGTAATGGCACTGCCAAACCCGTAGCGTTTTAATCCCAATTTAGAATTAAGCCCGTCATATTTAATTGTTTCTTTTCTTCTAAGAGCGATTAGAGTGTAGTAGAAAATAGAAAATTCCCGTTTTTCATCATCAAACTCTATCTGATAAAGGATTCTATTTCTCTTTATCGAAAGAAGTAGAATAAATATGACTATCAGTGTTAACTCATACACTAGATTAGGAGGCATGGAAATTAGAATAAGGATTTGGAGAATCAAGAAGAGGCTTAATTCACTTTTTATTCTCTTCCATAGAGAAAAGTCAGCATTATGAGGTGTGTAATTAGTCATACTTTAATTTTTTGCATAGTTAGGTCTTTTAACGGAATCTATACTTACTGAGCCATGTTTTGTTGAGCATTTAATTAGATGTAGATGCATCTCAATTATTGAATGAAAAAAAAACATCCTAATTCCAGTTGAAAAAGGATGTTTTGTGTTTCAGTGTAAGTCTCAATGTCTTAAAGTTGCTTTAAAATATCTTTTGCCGAAGATCTGTTTTTGTAGTTAGGATCGTATTGTAAGTACTTGATTTTTCCGTTTCGACCAATTACAAATGTCGCAGGAACTGGAAGTGTTTGGCTGGAGTTACTGTTGTCTTTGATTAGGTCAACACCATATTCCTTATACTTCACTTGTAGATTTTCAGGCAAAATGAAATCGACACCAAATGCTTTCATTATAGCATTATCCTTATCCCATAGTATAGGGAATTCAGCTTTTGTTTTTTCAACTGTTTTATTAATGTTTTCTGTTTTTTCAGGGGAGATAGCAACGATTTGGGCACCCGCTTTTTTGAAATCTTTAAGGTGATTTTGAAGTTCACTTAAATGACGATTACAAAACGGACACCATTGCCCTCTGTAGAATACCACAATGAGTTGTTTTTCCTTTAGAATATCTACACTCTTAAATTTTGATCCGTTTTGATCGAAGGATGCAAAATCAGGAGCTTTTTGTCCAATTTGCAAACTGCTTTCTGCTTTTTGAGCAAAAGTGTTTAAGCTGAGAATGGCTAATATACCAAATAATATACGTTTCATATTTTGTGATTTCAATAAATAGCAAACAAATCCCAAAGAGTTAATTTTCTCTTTTTTGTAAAAATATGAAATAAAAGACTGGTAACTCTTATATTGGTTCCGTTAATTGTTAATGTCGTGTTAAAGATCAAAAAAAATATCCCTCACCAATTAAGGCAAGGGATATTATAGTCCGGTTTAAGTTGTTTAATTATGCTTTTTGAAGACGCATAATTTTGTAAGTTGTGTTGACACCAGCTTGGTGGAAAAGAACACCTACAGGACACATCTTTAAAGTTTTCTGTAGACATGACTCGATTTTCTCATCGCTAGCATCAGTTTCAACTCTAAGTTCTACTTCAACATCAGTAAAAGTTGCTGCACCATCTTTTTGGTGACCAATAGTATCAACCTCAAGAGCCGAGAATTCAAATCTCATTTTTTTCGAAACAATATTAAAAATTGTATTCACACAACCAGAATAGCTCATCAAGCAAAGTTCAAAAGCAGTTGGACCTAAATCCTGCCCACCTTTTGCCTCTGGTAAATCAACTATTACTTCGTGTCCTCTGTTATCAGTAATTACTGAAGATATTCCTTGTGTCCAAGTTGTTGTAGCTTTCATAGGTTTAATTTTTTATACGGCTGCTAATAATAGATTTGATATCAAGTTTCACTGAGCCTTTAGTTTTTGAATGTTTAATAATATACAAGGCTACAAATATATTTAAATATCCAAATATATGGAGTTGTACTTGTGTGTTTTTTAACATTTAGTTTTATTAGGGCATTTTATCTTTATAATAAGTCTCGAAAGGAATTTAAAAGTCACATTTCAAACCTTTGCAGCGATTTTTAATGGCTTTTTATTATGAATTTTTAATAAACACTCCTAAATTGTATTTCTTTGCTTTTATCAAACTTCTAGAAGTCAGCTTTAATTGTATACTTTAGGTTAAAGTTGACTAAAATAAAAAACAAAATTATTGGCATGTCATACAGCGATTTAAAAGAAAAGTGGTTAGAACATTATAAGACAGCTCCAGCCCAATTAGAGAAAATGGGAGATGTAAAAGGTCTTATTAGTGCATTTAATGCAAATGTGGATGCAGTAATTAAGGTTAATGGGAAATTTATTGAGAGAATTATTGCTGAAAATAAGCTGGATCTAACCAAAATTGTTGGAGATGGAGAGAATTGTATTCAAACAAATGAGGATGCAATACGTGGGTTTTTGCAATGTTTCCAAGCGGGAAAAGCAGAAGAATGGTTAATTGAAGACAAAGCCGTTTTTAATTGGTTAAATGAAACAATTGGCTACGATAAACTTCAAATGGGGGGACAAGGTGGTATTGTTGCCAACGTAATGGCTGTTTGTGGTGTTGATTCTGTTTATGTGCACTGTGCATCTTCGCCAAAAGAACAATCTCAGCTTTTTTTAGATCTGGATAACCTTTTGACTGTTGATGATAATGGAGAAGTGGCTAAAGCTTCTAAAGTTGATCGCAAAAATGATTTACCCCTTATTCATTGGATTATTGAATTTGATAAAGGAGATGAAATAAATCTAAACGAAAGGGTTTATACTTGTCCAAAGGCCAATCGATTTATAGCGACATATGATCCTCTAAATTTTAAACTTCATATTGATGAGCATTTTTCTAAAAAGATGTCTCAGTCCGATATTAATCCGGAATATATTATTCTTTCAGGCTATCAAATGCTTCATGAAACGTTGAAAGATGGGAGTAAAGGAGCTGATAAGATAGATGCTTCAAAGGCTATGATAAAGGAATGGAGAAAGTCATGTCCGGATAACCTATTGCATCTAGAGGTAGCATCAACTCAGGATAAGGCTGTTCGTAAACATTTGATTGATTCTTTAGTTGAGAGTGTGGATAGTTTGGGTTTTAACGAGCGTGAGTTGATCGATATTCTAGAAGTCATTGGCGAAGATGAATTGGCTGAAAAATGTGAAGCGAATATCAATGCTGAGACAATGTTTGAAGGTATGCTTAAAATATTTGAATACACACAGTGTCCTCGAATGCAACTGCATATGTTTGGTTTATATTTGACCCTTCAGAAAAAGGGGTTTAAAGTTAGTCCAATGCAGAATCGTGATGGTATGCAATTAGCTGCGACTATTGCTGCGGCTAAAGCAGGAACTGGTGCTATTAATACAAAAGATGTTCTATTATGGGCACAAGGCCATCAAGTTTCGGATGTTGGACTGAATGAGTTGAGTAATCTTCAGAACCTAATAACAGCAAAGTTTGGAGAGAATAGCCTATTAGAAACAGGTATCTTCGAAAATGAACTAATTGAAGTTATTGCTGTGCCAACTATTCTAATTGAGAAACCAGTTACTCTGGTTGGAATGGGAGACACAATTTCTTCTGTATCTCTAGTGGGAGCAAGATAAAATGAAATCAGATTAAAATAGAAAAAGCTATTCCTAGGAGTAGCTTTTTTTTTATTAAGCTTTATTATCAAGTATCTCGCTAATCGTCCTAAGGCTAGTCGCAATTTCTCTCTTAAATGGATGATTAGGCATGATACCACTTTCTGCATCTAATCCATTTAAAATTCCCATCCAAATGGCACTTATGCCAAATCCAATAAGAATATCCTGTTTGTAGTTATGAATAAAGATACTTCTGTAGTCCTCGGTGAATTTATTGAATAAGACAGCTACATTAAAAGAGTACGAGGCATCCCTATTTTCACAATTTCTTGTGTGAAAATTTATTATATCTACAAAACCGGAGCTTAGTTTCTTAGCAGCAGAATAAATACTTTCTTTCTGTTTAATACTTATTTCCAAATCATTCAATCCTTGTTTGATTAACAGATTAATATCTTGAGTTCCTAAAGTGTCCTTAAGTAATATTGGGTCCATAGCTTTTCTTTAAATTGGAAAGCTAATTTACATTATTCTTTTAAATGATACAGGCTTATTTAGATTAATTTAAAAGATTGAATAGGAGGCAAAAAAAACGCCTCATAAGAGGCGTTGAAATATTTTAGTAAGAATTAAGCAGTTTGGAGTTCTCTGGCTTTCTTTCTGTGAAGTAAATGAGAAGGTAGCCATGAGAAAAAAGCACCAAGTAGTGCAACAATAACAAGCAAGCTTGGGTTTCCAATATCTCTGAGTGCAAATACGATCGCAATAAAAAGGATATTCACTGCCATAATTCGAATAGAAGCATGTACGTGTTTAAAACCTAAGCTAACCATACGGTGGTGTACATGGTTTTTGTCTGGCTCAAAGGGTGATCTTTTATTCTTAATACGAATAAACATGACCCTAAGTGTGTCAAATAAAGGAACGGCTAGAATACCTATAGAAACAGCTGGTGCTGATTTGATCGCATATTTAAAATCTGGGTAGATATTCAGTTCATTGAAATGGATCATTAAAATTGAGATTAATAATCCTAGAATAAGTGAACCCGTATCACCCATAAATATTTTGTTGTGTTTACCAAAGACATTGTATCGGAAGAAGGCTATTAAAGCACCCAAAAGACTACCTGCAAGGACAACATATTCGTAATGACCAGTGATGTAGAACCAAATACCGAATGCTAGAGTACATAGTCCACTAATACCTGAAGCTAAGCCATCAATACCATCAATTAAATTAAAGCCATTGGTAACTACAATAATCACAAAAATTGTAAATAGAATACTGACAACATAGTTCAGTTCATGAATGCCTAATATGCCATGGAAGTTGGTGAAGCGAATATCGCCAAGTATGATAATAATAAGAGCCGCAAAAATCTGACCTAAAAGTTTCTTTTTAGGAGAAATAGCCATGATATCATCTTTTACACCGAGTCCAAAAACGATTAGTGTTGCTGCAATAATATATTTAAGCTCATGAATTAGGAAACCATTACTAAATATTAGAATTGATAAAGCAAAACCAATAAAAATAGCAATACCACCTAAAGATGGAACAATAGCCGTGTGGGAAGAGCGATGATTTGGCTCGTCATATAATTTTTTCTCTTTAGCTATGTGTATCACAGAAGGAATAATCTTGTAACATACTATTAAAGAGAAAAGAAAACTAGCAATAATGTAGAAGTGGTGTGTGAACGGATACATAAGTATAGTTTCAATTTTCAAAAGACTAATACAAATGTATGAATTATATATGGAAACACAACTTGTCAAATCTGTCAAGTTTGTTTAATAGTATGAAAATGACGAATGAATGATTGAATAATTAGTGTTATTTATTAAGTCCTGTTTCTAAGTTGGAATTTTTGAATATTGAATATGAAATTGTGTTTATTTAAGGTAATCGTATAAAAAAACAGGGTTAATGTATTTTGAAATTCAAAGTCTAAATGTGATAATTGATTTTGCAATCGATATAAATTTTAGCATAATACTTTGCATGAAAAAATCCCTTTAAATTAATATGTTTACGACTTGTGTATATATTGTTTATTAATTCATTGAGCTTTTGTTTACTGTAATATATTCAGATTTAAAATTTAAAATGAATGTACATTGGGGATATGTAACAATCTGGAATTCAATTGTGCAATTCTTATAAAATCTTTTTGGTTTATATCTAGACTTATATGGCTGTGATGAAGTGTAGTTGGACTTAATAATGAATATGGAATTTAAGAGGAGAGTGAGAATTTGAAATTACTTACTAATATTTAATTCTATTTTAGGTTCTTCTATTTAAGGATTATAATTGTCTAAATAAAAAAAAAGAGTTGGACTTTAACCTCCAACTCTTTTAGTTTTGTAATTCTCCTTATTTAATATTTCAATAATTTTATCACGATGATCACCTTGAATGAGGATTTCGCGATTTTTAACTGATCCACCTACTCCGCATTTCGATTTTAGAAGTTTACCAAGGTCTTTTAAATCATCTTCACTTCCAATAAAACCAGCAACAAGTGTAACAGCTTTACCCTTGCGCTGTTTTTTATCTATCATCACTTTTAATACTTGCTGCTGAGGAGGGAGAGTTTCCGATACTTCTTCGTCGTCATATTCAAACGCATAATCAGGATTGGTTGAATACACGATATTTTTTTTATTTTTTTTTGCCATGATTTCGATATTTAAAGATGCAAATATAATGACTAATCTTAGCGACTAGCACAGGTAACACATTTTTTACTCTCTGGCATTAACATGATTCTTCCTAATGGTATTTCACGGCTGCAATTTACACATTTGCCAAACTCAGCATCGTCAACATGATTTAAGGCATATTCTAAAGCTTTCAGTTGAGTTTTTCTTTGTCGTAGAGCTGCTTCGTTTATACTTTTGTTATTAATTGCATCCATACGGCTTATTCTGCCTATTGCACAATCTGGTGAAAGGGGTTGAGTTAGATCAATAAGTTTAATGATGTCATCATTTAATTTTATAATTTTTTCTTTAATCTGACGTTTAATATCTTCTTTATTGATTGTTTGCATATCATTTATTGTATTGATGCTTTGTTTTTTGACACAGTAAGTAATTCTCTTTAAAAGTCACAATGATTAGAGAAATAAATCCTTATTTGACTTCAATTTAGATTCAAACTAAAATGTTTTAAGACAGTAAAAAAAAATCCATAAAATGAGGAGTGATTAACACTTACTCTTTACATTTGAGAACTGAATTAAAGTTGATGTTTCTGAATGAAAAACGTTATCATTCAGTCTTTTAATGTAGATTTAGGGTTAAAGATTTATTTATTTTATCATAGAAAGTGATGAACAAGATAGTTGAAAAAGAATATTTTTCAGAGAAAATCGTGAAAATCGTTGTAGAAGCACCTTTGATTGCAAAATCAAGGAAGCCTGGAAACTTTGTTATTTTACGTGTTGGCGAAAAAGGGGAACGTATTCCTTTGACCATTGCAGGAGCTAATGTAGAAAAAGGAACAATTGACCTGGTTATACAAAAAATGGGTGTTTCTTCTACTAAAGTATGTAATCTTGAGGTTGGTGACTATATCACTGATATGGTTGGACCTCTTGGTAAACCAACTGAGATTCACAATTTAGGAACTATTCTATGCTGTGGCGGTGGTGTAGGAAATGCACCTTTGTTACCAATTGTTGAAGCTTACAAAAAAGCTGGAAACAAGGTAATTACTATTTTGGCTGCTCGTAACAAAGATTTAATCATTCTTGAAGATGAAATGCGTAAGCATTCGGAT
>NZ_JBFFKR010000068.1:0-14544 GCF_041555295.1 Ancylomarina sp.
AATGGAAGATGCTGCTCCACAAATCGAATTTCAAAAAATTGAATTAGAGAACAGGATCATGGTTCGTTTTGAACTCAAATAAATCATTGGGAATAAGAAAAACACATATAATAGAAAGTAATCGTCGTATATTTAAAAACGATAGTTGAAAATCAACTATCGTTTTTTATTTTTGTGGTGTTTTAAATCAATAGATCATTAAATTCATTGATAGTTCTGCCCATTATTAATGAAACGTGAAGCTGATATAAATTGTGAGAGTGCTAAATGAACTATTGAAAAATTTAATTTTCCCTATGAAAAAGATACTATCTTATATTACTACACCCTTATTTTATTTCCTATTTCTTCTTGCCTTAATCATCTTTCATCCTATTCAAGTTATTTGTCGAACTCTTTTCGGCTATCAGGCTCATAAAGTATCGGTTGACATTCTGAATTATATTCTGATGCGTTTGGTTTGGGTTATTGGTTTTAGAACAAAATTCAATAATAAAGCTGATTTACCTACCAATCGTCCAATTATTGTGGTTTCAAATCACCAAGGGACTTACGACATCCCTCCCATTGTTTGGCTATTTAGAAAACACCATCCTAAGTTCATTTCAAAAATCGAATTAGCTAAAGGTTTTCCTAGCATTTCCTATAATCTCCGTCATTCGGGGGCTGCCTTAATCAAACGTAACAACAGAACTCAGGCACTAGGTGAAATACGTAAGCTTGGAAAATTAATTGCTAAAAATAATTATTGTGCTTGTATCTTTACTGAAGGAACTCGAAGCAAAACCGGGAAGCTAAAGCAATTTAAATCAGGAGGTCTTGCTACTTTATTGGAAGAAGCTCCTAATTCACTTATTGTTCCTTTTGTTGTGGATGGGAATTATAAAATTGAACGTAAAGGCCGTTTCCCTCTATCTTTTGGTGAAAAAGGAAGCTATTCTATTCTAGAACCCATTGAACCTAAAGGTTACACGCCTAACGAACTATGCTCAATGATTGAAAATTTAATTCGAATTGAATTGGGACAATAATAAAGCAAACATATGGTAGAAAAAACAGCATTAGTGATTGAAGGCGGCGCCATGCGTGGTATATTTTCTGCAGGTATTATGGATCAATTTCTTGAAGATGGTTTCAATCCCTTCGATATGGTCATTGGTGTTTCTGCCGGATCGATAAATGCTGCAGCCTATCTTGCCGATCATATGGGAAGAAATTTTGAGGTCTACACCAACTACTCTCTTCAACCTGGCTACATCAGTTTCACGAATTTTATAAGAGGCAATCATTTTATTGATCTCGATTGGCTTTGGAGGATAACTGAAAAAGAACTCCCAATAGATACAAATCTACTTTTTAATAAAAATATTGATTTTGAGATCGGATTTACTCGAAATGATAATGGAGAAGCATTTTTTCTTAAACCCAATGCCGAAAACCTAAGCCATTACCTAAAAGCCTCGTGCACCATTCCCCTCTTCTATCGTAATTTCCTCGAAATTGAAGGACAAATTGTTTCTGATGGTGGTGTTGCCGCACCCATTCCAGTTGAAAGAGCTTATGAAAAAGGAGCAACTCGTATCATGGTTTTACGATCGCGTCCAGAATCATACAGAATGAACAATGGATTAGAGTTTAAAATTGCGAATTTCATTTTCTCAAAACATAAAGGTTTAGTGAAAGCAATTAGAAATCGACATCAGGTCTACAACCAATCTATCGATTTTATGCACCATCCTCCTGAAGGTGTTGAGATCATTGAAATATGCCCTCCAGAATATTTTAAGACTGGTCGATTTACACAAGACTATCAAACCTTACTTGATGACTATAAAACGGGAAAAGAAATGGGGAAAATTGCCATAGAGAGATTCAAACAAAATAGCCTGACTAAATAAAAATATAAGGCATAAAAAAAGCCTTCCATATGGAAGGCTTTTTTCAATATTCTTAAAAGCTGATTAAAATCTTCTTTCTTTAATTCTAGCTTTCTTACCAGTAAGAGCACGTAAGTAATAAATTCTAGCTCTACGTACACGACCTCTTTTGTTTACTTCAATCTTATCGATGAATGGAGAAAACATTGGGATAATTCTTTCTACACCAACGTTACCAGACATTTTACGAATAGTAAAAGTTTTAGTGGTACCAGTACCTTTAACCTGAATAACAACTCCTCTAAAGATCTGAATTCTTTCTTTAGTTCCCTCTTTAATTTTGTAAGAAACACTAATTGTGTCACCTGCTCCAAAAGCAGGAAGCTCAACGCCAGTAGCAAATGCTTGCTCAGCAACTTTAATTAAATCCATCGTATTGATTTTTTTTAATATTCACGAACGCAATGTAAACATATAACTGTCTTGATGCCAGAGATTACGCACGAATTCGCCGCAAATGTAAGGATTATTTTTCAATCAACAAGGATATTCTCAACACAAACTTAACAACGAGCAGCAAAAAAAAAAGTCCGAATTTATATTCGGACTTAAATATCATAGAATTAAAGTTTCTACTGCAGAACTTCCTTCTGATTATTTGAAAAATATTTCATAAACTGAGCTCTTTCGTACATCGCTGAATCTTCAACTTTACCATAACTCAATTGACCTCTGAATTCATCAATCGTTTTAAATTCCTTCTTCTCCATCCATTTAGTAATATCGGCTAAGATATCGGTAACTCTATCAAAACCATTTTCGTAGATTGTTGAACAAAGTTGAACTGTTTTTGCACCAGCTAACAATTGCTTAATTGCTGCCTCTCCATCGTGAATACCTGTAGATGCAGAAATGTCGACACCTCTAATTTTATCGCTGATCATTCCAACAAATCGCAATGATTTACGGATATCAGCAGGAGAACTCAATACATCTGCTGAAGTCATTTCCATCTTATCGATATCAATATCTGGCTCGTAAAAACGATTAAACAAGACTAAAGCATCAGCTCCATCTGCATTTAAACGGTTAGCAACTGCCATCATATTGGTAAAATAGATTCCTAATTTCATTGCAATAGGAATATTCACTTGTTTCTTCACAGCCGAAAACACATCGTAATAAAGCTTTTCGTATGCTTCTGAAGATTTGTTCTTATCGTTAGGGACAATAAAAACATTCAACTCGATAGCATCAGCTCCAGCTTTCTCAATTTCCTTTGCAAAAGATGTCCAATCTTTAGAAGAAACACAGTTTATACTAGCAATTACAGGAATAGAAACAGCCTTTTTAGCCTCACGGATTAGCTCAAGATAATTCGAAATTGAATTGCCTTTCACATAATTTACAATGTAATCTTCAGCTTCAGGATAAGCTGAATTCTTAGGGTCTGACGAAATTAAATGAGACGCTTCATTAGTGATTTGTTCCTCAAATAGAGACTTCAAAACAACAGCGCCAGCACCTTTTTCTTCTAATATTTTAATTTTACGAACAGAGTTGGTTAAACCAGAACTGCTAACTACAACGGGATTTTTTAAAGTCAATCCCATATAGGTGGTTTCAAGATTTATCATGCTAGTATTCTTTGATTTTATTTTGATTGAAACAAATATAATTAATTAGAGGTATCAATTAACATTTAAACTGACTTATTAATCATTCTATTAACACATTTGCCCTATGAATATTAATCGTCTTTTACTCCTGAGAAAACTATCGAGATCCGAAAATAGAACTTCCTACTCGAACCATAGTACTGCCCTCTTCAATTGCCAATTGGTAATCGCCAGACATCCCCATAGAAATCTCTACAAAGTCTGTTTTATCATGAAAAAATTCTGTTTTTAAAGCCTCGAAGTTTAATTTAAGTTGCTTAAACTCTGCTCGCACCTGGTCTTGATTATCAGTAAATGTTGCCATACCCATTACGCCAACAATATTGATACCTTCCAAGCTCTTAAATTCCTCAGAATTCAACATTTCAATAGCTTCCTGCAAAGAATATCCAAACTTAGTTTCTTCCTGTGCGATATGAAACTGCAACAAACAATTGATGACACGATTGTGTTTCAGAGCCTGCTTATTAATTTCTTGCAACAGTTTCATACTATCCACAGCGTGAATAAGTTGAACGAAACCTGCAATATATTTAACCTTATTCGTTTGAAGATGACCAATAAAATGCCATTCAATATCCTTAGGAAGTGCTTCGAATTTCTGTTTTAATTCCTGCGGCTTATTCTCCCCAAAAATCTTATACCCACCCTCGTATGCTTCAACAATATCTTCTTGAGGCTTGGTTTTAGAAACAGCAATTAGTTTGACGTTTTTAGGTATACTTTTTAATACCTTATCTATATTTTGTGAAATACTCATCAGTTATATTTTAAAAATCCTTCCCAAAATTACAATTTTAGAAAGGATATCGAAACTTAGTTACGAATAATTAGAATTTCATTTATCCATGGCTGGATAGAATTTATTTATAAGACTAAAATTAATGTATAAATGACATAAAAGGATTGAAGCTCCCTACTTCTTTCCGTCAGTCAGAATAAAACCAACACCGTGTACATTCTCAATTTTAATTGCTGGATCTGGTTTTAAGTGCTTCCGCAATTTGGTAATAAACACATCAAGACTCCGTCCCATAAAGTAATCATTTTCGCCCCAGACTTTTACAAGAATCTCTTCTCTTTTTACCAGAGAATTACGGCTATTACAAAGTAATATTAACACGTCTGCCTCTTTTTTCGTAATACGAGTAAATCTTCCGTTTAAAGAAAGTTCAAGATTGGAATGATCAAAATCAAACATCCCGATCTTACATTTACAATCAGTGTCTTCAGTAACTTTAAAGGAACGTTTTAAAATGGCATTAATTCGTCGTACCAACTCATCCTCATCGAAGGGTTTAGTTATATAGTCATCTCCTCCCAAATCGAAACCATTCAATTTATCTTCTTTAAGAGATTTAGCTGTCAAAAAGATAATCGGTATCTCTTCGTTTTTCTTTCTGATTTTTTTTGCCAAAGTAAAGCCATCCATCAATGGCATCATGACATCCAAAATACAGAGATCAAAACTATCTGATGTATAAGAAGAAAGTCCTTCAACACCATCTTTTGCAAGTGTCACATCAAAACCTTCCATTCCAAGGAAATCTTTCATTAACATACCCAAACTCGGGTCATCTTCTACCAGAAGAATTTTTGGTGATTTTCCAGTGCTCATATATTTAGCTTAAAGGTAATACTACTGTAAATGTACTACCAATATTCTTCTTACTCCAAACTTTAATACTCCCTTTATGGGCATCAATAATCATCTTACAATAAGATAAACCAATACCAAAGCCTTTTACGTTATGAATATCACCTGTATGAGCCCTATAATAACGATCGAAAACATGCTTTTGCTCTTCCCTTGTCATTCCAATACCTTGATCACTTATTGAAATGCAGAGTTCATTATTCTTAATTTCGGTGCTTATTTTAATTTTAGGACTATCAGTGGAATATTTCAGGGCATTATCAATCAGATTTTTGAAAACATTCTGTAATAGATCTTCATCTACTTTGACTTTATCATGAGTCGCTTTTAGATCAAACTCAATAGTTCCCTTTTTCTCTTTAAGTTGAATATCTAAACAAGAGGCACATTCTGATAATAATGAATGTATAGAAAGCTCGTCAGCATTTAACTTCAATTCACCTCGTTCAATACAAGCTAATTTTAATAACTGCTCAACTTGTTGACGTAGTCTGTTATTCTCAGAATGAATAATATCAGAATAATGCGATACATTTTTAGGTTCGGAAAGAACCTTATCTCTCTTTAGCATACCACAGGCAAGAGCAATACTAGCCATGGGTGTTTTAAATTCATGAGCAATATTATTAATCAAATCAGTCGTTCTGCCCAATATTTTTTTATCTCTGAGTAGTGATAATACTGTAATTCCAAAAAGAGAAAATAAAATGATAATAGCAACTAATGATGCAATAAACATGGTACCCATACTGTCGAGTATATTTTTCTCACGCTTATCAAAATAAACGTTCAACATGGCCTTATCATCACTTAAAGCCTGCTGCATACTATAGTAAAAACATCGACTTCGGGGTTGCTTATCTGCTTTTGACAGTACTTCAATAGTATAATTAGAGTTAATCTGATGCTGCTTAAACTTATTCTCAATAATTAAATTCAAACGCTTAATCTCAGATCTCAATCTGGCACTATCCGTCTTGGATTTGAGTTTCTTCATACATTCACTCATCTCATAACAGGACTGTTGATCTTCCATGAATTCACTTACAGATTCATGCAAAGCCAATCCTACCAAATGTCTAAACTGTTCTTCATTTAATTTACGAGCTTGATTAATCCACTGAACTTGAATCATTAAAAGGATGATTAGAACTAAAATAGATACACCAATAAATATCTGTGATTTATATTGAGTCATATTATGCTATACAGGTGTTTATTTAAAATATTTGAGAGTAATAAGAAAAAAACAATAATTTACTTATATTTTTAATCTAGCTAAAGTTCTTTTACTCAACTTAATTACAGCTCAAAAATAAGCTTTATTTATTAATAGTTTTAACCATTAACAATTCATTAACAGAAGACTCTTTTATCTTTTTATTATATTTGAGACAATATTTTGAACTAGAAACGTATTTTTAAACATTTAATTTAATAGTTATGAAAAAATTAGTATTCGGACTTCTGTTTGTTTTCTCAATGAGTTTAGTAAGTGTTGCAGCTAACAACATTATCAATGCTGACACTGATATTACATTAACTCAGGAGCAAGATCAGAAAAAAGACACAAAAAAAGCTTGTTGTAAAAAAGCTGAGAAGAAAGCTTGTTGCGATAAGGCAGATAAAAAGGCATGTAGTAAAACAGATAAGAAAGCTACTTGTTCAAAAACTGCAAAGAAAGAATGTAGTGCAGCCGACAAGAAAGCTTGTTCTACAAAAACTGAAAAAAAAGCTTGTACAGGTGACTGTACAAAAGATTGTTGTAAAAAATAAGCTTACAGACAACTAGATAAAAAAAAGTGCTTATCAACTGAGATAAGCACTTTTTTTGTATGATAAAACGTAGTGGAAGTTAACAACCTCCTGCTGCACGTTTCTTTTTCTTCTTTCTCTTAATAACTGGCTTAGGCGAACTATCACCATTTGATACAGTTGTACTTACTCCACCACCACCAAGAGCCATGCTCGCACCCTTACGAAAATCATACTTGGCAATCTCCTCGTCAGGACTTGTAGAAGATGGAGCTTTAGGATCCATAATGGTTTCTGCCCAATAATTCAAACCACCTTGCATGACGTAATTATTTGCAAATCCCAACTGACGTGTAATCATCCAAGCCTCGTTTGATTTCAAACTCCCATTTGAATAGAAAACATTCATTTTCACATCCTGATCCAAAACATCAGCCCAATTTTCTGATAAAATATCAGTTAAAGGAATGTTTATGGCATTTGGCAAATGAAATTTTTCGAATTCATCCTGTGCTCTCACATCAATCAATTGAAATGATGGATCTTTTTGTACCACCATATCAGCGATCTCGTCAGTACTCATAAACTGAGCACCTTCCTGAGCTTCCACAAGTAACTCCGCTGCGGTTAACTTATAAACCTTTGTTGTATTTTCAGGTACAGCCGCGATAATTAATCCTAAAGGAATAAAAACAGCTGCTAATTTTAATCTTATATTCATGATCGTAGAATTATAAATTTTAAATTACGAATTTATTCCAAAATCGTAATTCCTAATTGATTTTAATACTCCTCTCTT
Source organism: Ancylomarina sp. (assembly GCF_041555295.1). Lineage (NCBI taxonomy): Bacteria > Pseudomonadati > Bacteroidota > Bacteroidia > Marinilabiliales > Marinifilaceae > Ancylomarina > Ancylomarina sp. The sequence goes on from NZ_JBFFKR010000068.1 coordinate 7,768, forward strand.
GGGAATTTTTTCTCAGCCCAATCACCAACCCAAAACATACCAAAAGCAGCTAAAATCATACCTAAAGAGAAAAGGCCTCGAGGTAAGTTTAAGACTTCATTAATAGTAGGAGTTCCCATAAACTCGGCTTTATAAAGCTCTTCGAACATTGGATACCCTTCTGTAAAAGCAACGATTCCTAAAAATAAGCCACCGATAAAAGCTAAGGCATCAAGCTTACCAATTGAAATAGCACAAAAAGCTGTTCCTGGACAAAAGCCACCCATAATAAAGCCTGCTCCCATGATAACACCACCAACTATAGCAGAATGGAGGTAAGTTGGATTAATGTATATAAGACTTAAATCTACCCAACCGAAAAGGCTCCCAAATAACATACCTAACAATGCGGTGATTGCAGCCGTAAAAAACACTTTCAACACAGTCGTGTCGTAGCCATAAAACATACCAGCCAATTTTCTACTAGATGAAAAGCCACTTGATTCTAATACAAATCCAAAACCAATACCTATTAAGAAGGCTAAGAACAAATTGGTATCTGGAGAAATTATTTCATTTACGATTAATGGTCCCATAATATTTTTAATTTTTTAGATTTTAGACTTGAGTTTTTATGACTCAAAACTTAAACACTTGAAAAAATAGTTTTAAATCCAGTTTTTACGGAAGAAATACGCTAAGCCGAAGGCCGTTCCGAAAATACAAGCCATTGTTATAAATCCACCAAGGGATAAAACGGCCATTCCACTTAAAGCAGAACCAGAGGTACAACCTCGTCCTAACTGGGACCCAAATCCAAAAAGAGCACCACCTAAAAGAGCAAAAATCAATCTTCTTTTAGACGAAATTTTTGGCGAATGTTCAACCTTAAATTTTAATCTTTTAGCGAATGTTCCTGATAAGAATCCACCAACTAAAACACCAAAAACTTGAAAAACCAACCATGATTTCATTGGGTTCTCATGAGTTTCATTATAATTCTTATAAAATGTTGTATTCTCTGCATGATCAGGAGCAATTGTGTTTACTGTACTTACGACAACAGATTTTAGAGCTCCACTGGCACCTAAGCCTCTACCTGAAATAAAATTGGCAGACAATAGTACCAAACCCAACATTATACCTCCGATATATGGGTTCCAATATTTAGTTTTCTTTACTTCGTTCATATGATTTATATTTTACCATCTCAATCTGACTTGAGAAACGATTATAAATTCTTGATTTGTTTTATTTAATAAAGCCAACGACTAGCTTGGCCTGCATAAGATATAATGAAACGTAACATTAAACTTCCAAATAGAACCAACACAACAGGAATGACTACAGGAATTTTATATTTACGTAATTCAAGAATCTCAAGTATAGCAGGAACAATCATTCCCAGAATAACAACAAAAATCCAGAATGGAGCCGTATAAGCACCGCCTAAAAATAAGTTGGCAGCATCGATCTGAACTTGTGAACTTGCCAAAAATCCCATAAACATATGGATGATCAGAAATAGTTCAACTCCAATAATCATCAGGTCAAGCTGAGCGAAACGTTTTTTCTCGGCATGATCTTTCGATAACCAAATAGTGATTGCAGAACCTGCTGATAAACCAGAAGCTAAGAACAAGGGGCCTAATATCGACGTATTCCAAAGCGGACGAGCATTAAATGCCGAAAACAAAATTCCTGTATAAATACCCAAGACCGCTGATGAAATCAACATAATCCAAGCCAATACTTTCTTGTGCTTATCAAAGAAAGCTAACACGTCTTTTATAATGTCAAATTTCCAATCCCATTTTGGGAAAAGCTCTTTGATGTGTAGAGCACACCATAACATTGATAATGGTGTCACTAGCATTAAAGTCCAAGCACCCCACGACATTGGAGACTCCAACTTAATTGTTGTATAAAGTCGCCAAAAGTATAGCTTGTGATGCAAATCTAAAAACAGAGCAATTAAACCAATAACAAGTGCAATAGGTGCTACAAAAGGAGCAATTTTTACAGCTGTACGGTAATCATTTTCTCTGTTTCTGATGGTATATAAAGCGGCAAAAAACAAAACTCCAGCTGCCAATCCTCCTAAAAATAGGTACAAGGGAATCTCCCAGTGCCATATATGAAGTTGAGGATCGATAAGCGGGTTGTTTCTACCACTAACAATTAATTCTTCACGCATGATAGTATATCGTTATAGGGTTAGATTAAAAAGTATAGGTGTGGTTTTGTTCCTGCTTGTGGAATTAAAGTTTTCCATTTTCTCCTTTTAAGAATCATAGAAACTTCAGATCTTGGATCATCCAAATCGCCAAAATACATACACTTAGTTGGGCAAACAGCAACACAAGAAGGTTGCATACCTTTCTTCACACGGTGTAAGCAAAACGTACACTTATCTACATACCCTTCAGGATGAACAAAACGAGCATCGTAAGGACAAGAAGTAATACAAGCACTACATCCAATACATTTATCTTTTTCAACAAGTACGATGCCACCTTCGTTATAATGACTGGCACCTGTAGGACAACAACGTACACATGGAGAGTTCTCACAGTGGTTGCATCGCTCCGAACGGATTTCCATCTCAAGCTGAGGATAGGTTCCGTCCATTACTTCTACGACCCAATCGCGGCAGTAACCAATAGGTACATCATTTTCAGTTTGACAAGCCACCACACAGTCGCTGCAGCCTACACACTTCTTGGTATCGATAGCCATTGCATATCTCATAGTTTAGGCCTCCTTTTTATTATCAAATCTAAATGTTACAAAATTCCCTCTCATTCCAGTACCACCCATAATTGGGTCTGTCATAACATTAGTGATAAGTTGTGTATCACTAATACCTTTTCCGAAACAACGTTTCAGACGCTTATCAGCATGGCCAAAACCATGAACCATATAAACTGAATCGAAACGAATACGTTCGGTGACTCTTACCTTAATTGAGAAATCGGAAACAATGCCATCTTGATTTTCCAGATAAATATATTGATCGTTTTTCAAATCCCACTCCTTAGCGACTTTAGGATTGACCCATAAGGTATTTTCATCCATTAAATCTGTTAGGTTAGGATTATTGGCCGTACGACTAAAAGTATGCATGGGTGCACGTCCGTATATCAAACGGTAGAAACCTTCCTGAGGCTCAGGGTGCTGAACAAATACAGGCATTGGCTCAAATCCTTCATCGGCAAGCGAAGTCGAATAAAGCTCAATTTTACCGGTATTGGTATTGAATTCTATATCTTCATCCTTCCCAAAATACAAGTCATCAACTTCACGCTTGATGCGCTTGACACCGATTCGTTGCATTTCTTCCAAAGAAGTACCTACTTGCTGTAATTCCCAATCAATCTCATCTTCAAGATTCTCAAATGGGAAATAATCTAGTAAGTCAAGTCTTTTGGCTATTTCTCTAGCCATCCAATAAGCTGGCTTTGTATTATATTTAGGCTCAACAGCTGGCATTCTAAGAGCAATACTTGGCTCTCTTCCCTGTGATACTCTTAGAGAATCGTAACGCTCTAAATAAGTACACTCTGGTAAAACAACATCAGCATAACCTGTGATTTCCATTGGCATGGTATCAACCACAGCAATTAAATCAAGTGCTTGAATAGATGCAAGTGTCTTGGCCTGATCAGGAAGTGTATTTATTAGATTCGTACCGTTAACAATCCAGGCTTTAATTTGGTGCCCCAAATCATGAGTTGGCATAGATGCATCACAAAGACCCGAAGCTAATGCCAAGTCAGCTAAATTATATTTACCACCTAAAGCTTCACGCCACGATTTATTTGGCTTAGGAAACTTTGGTATCTTATAATGAGGAACACTTGCCTTTTCAGGATTGTAGAAGCCTCCACGTCGTCCCCAAGAACCTAATAAAGCATTAAGAATAGCAACGGCTCTCAATCGTTGAGTATCGTCACCATACCAGGTCACATGTCGTCCTGGGTGAACAATAACAGCAGGAGCAGCATTAGCCATAGCGCGAGCCGTTTCTCTAATCTGTTGAGGTTTTAGTGTAGTTACACCGTATGCCCATTCGGGCGTATATTGTTGTACGTGCTCTTTTAGTTGATCAAAACCATAACAATATTTCTCAACGTATTTTTTATCGTAAAGCTCTTCGTTGATGATTACGTTCATCCAAGTCAGAAGCAAAGCCATATCAGTAGATGGCTTAATTGGTAGCCAAAATTTTGATTTACTTGCAACTGTTGAAAAACGTGGATCTACAGTAATGATAGTAGCACCTTTGTCAATACAATCAGACATTTCCTGAACCTGACCATTGTGCATATTCTCACCCAAGTGAGAACCGATAAGAACCAAACATTTGGTATCTCTAATATCAGTATTCTCTGGAGAATTGATTCCTTGACCATAAGTTGCAATAAAAGCAACCTCGCGGGGACCTCTACATTGTGCATAGGACGGGGCCGCAATATTATTAGAGCCTAAACCCTTTAATACTTTGCCAAAATATTTCCCTCCTGAACCATGAGAAAATAGAGCTAATGATTCTGGACCATGCTCTTCTTTAACCTTTTTCAGTTTGCCAGCAATGTAGTCGAAAGCCTCATCCCATGATGCTTCACGGAAAGTTTGCTTCCCTCTCTCCTCAGTTCTAATGAGAGGCGTTTTTAGTCTATCCTCATCATTATACATACCAACACCGCCGGTACCACGAGGACAAAAACGTCCATTACAGTTAGGATCATCATTGTTTCCAATAATTTTCTTTATGCGACCATTCTCATCCTTATAAACCCAACCTGCACACTTCCAAAAACATACTTCACAGTAAGTAGGGGTGCGTGTAAAGTCAAAGGGTCCCTTAAAATGGGATGGATTGGTTTTAACCAGATTATTGGCGAAAGCATCCAAAAGGCCTCCTCCAAATATTAATCCGGCAGCGCTTAAAGAACTAATTTTTAAAAATTGTCTTCTGCTGTTCATATGATACTAGTTTTCATATTTAGGTCGTATGCCACATTCAGTAAAAAATAATTATCTCAGGCTGAGTCAAAACTATTTTTTCATGAACATTTCATAGAATTAGGTTTTATTTTCTCGTATTTTTCTCTTCTAAAATCCTTATTCTGATATAAAAAAGACTATAAATATTAAGATCTCTACACATCAACACATCTAGAAACTTACATTTATGCATGTAAACATATATAAAAACACCAATTCAAAAAATGTTTTAAAATACCTTGTTTCTTTTTAGATCAATTCTAAAGAATAAAACAGACCAATCACCTTAAAACTAGGCCCCAATAGGACTATTTAGATTTCGAATAAATAGAATTAAATTCATACCCTTTAGTCTGATATATCTTCCATACTGTTCAGGTTCGAAAAGAGATTTGGTTGGTAATAATCAAGACTTGGAGGTGGCTTGAAATAGAGGGGATCCATTTTTGAAAGGAGGCTCATCATTTTCAAATGACCTGACTTGAGAGCCTCATGAAAGAAGTCTGAAGCCGATGAAGCGTAACAGGCAGCAAGGGGTTGCTTGCGTCCTGTTTCATCAATAGGAATTATAGCTTTGCCTTTCAGTTGAGCTACTAAATCAGTAAACAATTGGGTAGGCAGGTGTGGTGTATCACAGGAAATGACGAGGTATATGTCAGCCTCCACTGCTTTCATGCAAGTACTTATACCACCTATTGGGCCACAATCAGGAATTTCATCTGCAATCATAGGTAAAGCGAGGTAAGAATAGTCGCTATTTGCAGTACTAATTACCATTTCATGGCAAATAGGTTTTAGCGTATCAATAGCATATTCAATTAGAGCTTTGCCTCGGTATTTAACCAAGCCTTTCTCCTGCCCCATTCTGCGACTTTTCCCTCCAGACAAAACGATTCCTACAATTTTAGCTTCCTTTTTTTGCATGCTTAAAACTAGATAAAATATCTATTCAAATTAATATGAACGAAACAATTTATGCAGAAAACACAAGTCTATTCCAATTCTTGAGACCATCTTTGACAATCACAATTTAACCAGACATTAACATCTTTTTATTTTTATTTTACTACTCCAGCGTGTATCTTTAGAATGATTTCAAATAAGTATTTCTCGCATTTCTATATGAAACTCGATTAGCATTCTAAAAAATGAACTTATGAAACTAAAATTATTAATAATTGGACTACTACTTTCTATCGCAGTTCAAGCAAATCAAGCTAAAAAAATGGATAAGAATAATAAAGAAACTGCGACACTAGGATCAGGATGCTTTTGGTGTACCGAAGCCATATTTCAGGAATTAGAAGGTGTCGAAAAGGTTGAATCGGGTTATATGGGTGGACAAACGCTTAATCCAACTTATAAGGATATTTGTACAGGAGAAACGGGGCATGCCGAAGTGTGTCAAATTACATTTAATCCAGAAGTCATCAGCTTTACAGATTTACTTGAAGTTTTTTGGCTAGTGCACAATCCAACGACTTTGAATAGACAAGGAGCTGATGTGGGAACACAATACCGTTCGGTAATTTTTTATCACAGCGAAGAACAAAAGCAAATTGCTGAAAATCTAATTATTGAACTTGATAAAGCTGGTGCATGGGACGATCCGATTGTCACAGAGGTTACAGCAGCGGAGAAATTCTATAAAGCTGAAAATTATCACCAAAACTATTTTAATCAAAATAAAAGTCAGCCCTACTGTAGCTTTGTTATAAAACCAAAGCAAGAAAAATTCAGAAAAGCGTTTAAGAATAAACTAAAAAAATAATACCTTGATGTGGTGAT
>NZ_JBFFKR010000069.1:0-14378 GCF_041555295.1 Ancylomarina sp.
ATCCCGAAAAATAAGGGAATACTCGCAAACACGAGTTGGGAAGGTTTATGAACTTTCCTAACAGTTGCAATACCTATTGTAGAAATAATAATACCCCCTGCAAAACTAGCCTCTGGTGAAAAACACATATTGTTGCTTTTTAATGATATGTTATAAAAAAAGATCTTCCTATTTGAGATAGCAAGTCAATACAACAGTATGTAAGATGCAACAAATAAATGGATATTTACCTTTAATCCAATAGCTTGATGCCAATAATTACTGTATGACATGGTAAAAGTATGCAGTGAAATTGGCGAAAGAATTTCTAATATCGTATGATTTTAAAGCAGAGGTTTTTTTTTAAAAATATGGGATTACTCCTTCTTGATTTGCTTGATTTTAAAACCATCTAAGAAGTCGATGTATATCATAAGTGGAATATAGGAAGTGACAAAAAGACGAAGGCCCATCCCCAAAAGTCGAGTTCCATTTAAAGTATCAAGATCTGTGATTAAGTTGTAAATAATCTTTGCAAATAGTAATGTGAAGAGACTAATTGGAATCACTTTCTTAATCATATTTCGAGTAGCATGAGTTTATCTATTATTCCCTATCCAAAAACTCGGAGAGAATATAACTAGAAAACTTAAAACTTCAAGGCGTCCAATAATCATAAGGATTGGCAATACGATTTTTGCCACATCAGAAAGGTGAGCAAAGTTAGATGCTGGACCTACTGTTCCTAAGCCAGGACCTATTCCCCCCATAGAAGTAATTGATGCACTGAAAGCGGAAGCAGGATCGAGTCCAGTGGCCAATAAGCACATCCCACCTATAAAGAAAATAAAGAGATAGATGAAAATAAAGGTAACAATGGAATGTACCTTCTTTTCATCAATAGTTTTTTTATTGATTTGAATAGATTTAACTCGGTTCGGGTGTATTTGTTGCAGAAATAATCTGAAAATTACTTTTACAGCGATGACATGTCTGATGACTTTTATGCCACCACCCGTAGAACCGACACAAGCCCCTACAAACATCAATAAGAATATAAGCAGCCATGATACTTGATTCCACTCTAAATAATCGGCAGATGCAAATCCAGTAGCCGTGATTACAGAAATAACCTGAAAAAAGGAATCGCGAAAAGCTTGTTCGAAAGGTAAACCAAGCTCGAAATAAAGCATCAAGCTGATACAGGTTCCCACTATGAAAATAATACCCAGGTAAGTCTTTAATTCTATGTTGTTGATTAGATCTTTAAATCGTCCTTTTATAAGGCCATAATGCAAAGCAAAGTTGATGCCTGATACTAACATGAAAAACATCATGACATATTGAACGAATGGCGTGTAAAAGCCAGCACTGGCATTTTTAGTAGAAAAGCCTCCTGTTGCAATACTTGCAAAGGCATGGCAGATGCTCTCATAAAAATTGACACCTCCCAACATCAAAATAATGGTCATGACCGCGGTAAGGCCAATATAAATTCCCCATAAGCGTTTTGCCATCGATGAGGTCTTGGGTTTAAGTTTACTAGAGTCGATACCCGATGATTCACTGGAGAATAATCGATAGGATGCAATCCGAAGTGAGGGGAAAATTGCCACAGTTAATACAATAATACCCATTCCACCTATCCAATGTGTAAGGCTCCGCCAATATAATACAGCCTTTGGTGCCGCTTCAATATCGGTTAATATTGAGGAGCCAGTTGTTGTAAAGCCAGAAATTGATTCGAAAAGTGCATCGATAAAGCTATTTGTTGTATGGCTTAGCCAAAAGGGTAAGCTCCCTGCAACTCCCATAATTATCCAAGCTAAAGATGCCAAAATGTAGGCCTCTTTAGCTCCAATTTCTTTGCTATAACCTTTAGTTAGCAAAATCAATACTAATCCTGTAATTAATGGGATTGCTATTGATTCTTCAATGGCAAATAAAATACTGTTTTCATGAAAGTAGATGACCCATGGTATGATTGTCATCATGAAAACAGCTATTATGAGGAGTATACGTCCTAGGATGTTCAGGACAAATTTTAAATTCATAAAGCTCTACATTAAGACTGCAAATGTATATAAATATTGAAGAGCTTGTTATTGGAGTTACAAGTAAATGATGTTTTTTTATGCAATGGTTTGCGAATGAAAAAAGGTTTTATGTTTGGTTTAAATTGAGTTATAAACTTGATAAATGCAAAATATTTCAAGGTGCTGTAGGTCTCTTCGCATTATCTCTGGCGTTTTGTATAATCTATTTCTTAACAATGTCTGTTTCATAGTGATAAGTCTGTAGATCCCTGTTCAAGATGTGTATAGCACTTTATAAAGTTTCCAATTAATAGGCTGTTGATAAACAACTTTCGGAAAAGTCATACTTTTAGTTATATTTGTGGGTGGCTGATTTTTCTGGATTATTCTGGACTCAGAAATCTCGTGAAGAGATAATAATTCAAATAAAATTGGTCAATTTGGGGTGTAGGTTATTAATAAAGCTGATTCTCTTTTTCTAACCTATTCTTCATCGCTAAGGTTCTTGATAAACAAAGACCTTTTATTTGTTAACATTTTGAGCGCTTCAATAAATGACAGCTAAATATTCAGAAGATTCAATTAGAACTCTCGATTGGAAAGAGCATATTCGCAAACGACCTGGTATGTATATCGGAAAGTTGGGCGACGGTTCTTCTCATGACGATGGTATTTATATCCTGATTAAAGAGGTTATCGATAACTCTATCGATGAATTTGCAATGGGGATTGGTAAATCAATTCATGTTGATATTACTGATCGTAGCGTTTGTATTCGAGATTATGGTCGAGGAATTCCTTTGGGTAAGGTTATCGATGTGACTTCGAAAATGAATACGGGTGCCAAATATGATTCTGTAGTTTTTAAAAAATCTGTAGGTCTGAATGGTGTTGGTATAAAAGCTGTCAATGCACTTTCCGATGAATTTATTGTAGAATCCTTCCGTGAAGGAGAGGTGAAAAAAGCCATTTTTTCAAGAGGAGAATTAGTTAGCGAAGAGGAGATTCAGGAGAGTGAAGAAAAGAATGGCGTTAGGATTACTTTTCATCCCGATCCAGAAATGTTTTCTAATTACCGTTTCATAAGCGAGTATATCGAAACCATGCTTAAGAACTACGTTTATTTGAACGCAGGTCTTTCAATATATTTTAATGGTAAGAAATTCCTCTCTAAAAATGGACTTCTTGACTTGTTGCATGAGAATATGAATAGCAAAAGCCTTTACGAGGTTATTCACCTTAAAGGTGAAGATATCGAACTGGCTATGACGCATGGACATCAATATGGTGAAGAATATTATTCATTTGTTAACGGACAACATACGACGCAAGGTGGTACACATCTAGCAGCATTTCGTGAAGCAGTTGTAAAAGCTATTCGTGATTTTTATAAAAAGGATTTTGATATCTCTGATATCAGAACGTCAATAATTGCAGCAATTAGTATCAAGGTGCAAGAGCCAGTTTTCGAGTCACAGACTAAGACCAAGTTGGGATCTAAAGATATTGGTCCAGAAGGTCCATCTGTTCGAAATTTCATAATGGATTTTGTGACGTCTAATTTAGATAACTATTTACATAAGAACCCTGAAGTTTCTGATGCGATTTATAGAAAAATTCTTGAGTCGGAGAAGGAGCGTAAGGCCATATCAGGCATTAAGAAAATTGCTAAAGAGCGCGCTAAAAAAGCGAACTTACACAATAAAAAATTACGTGATTGTCGCGTTCATTTTAATTCGACTCACGAAAATAAATCAGAAACTAGTATTTTTATTACCGAGGGAGATTCGGCAAGTGGATCGATCACAAAATCGAGATCGGTAAATACGCAGGCCGTTTTTAGTTTGAAGGGGAAACCTTTAAATACTTATGGTCTGACTAAGAAAATTGTTTACGAAAACGAGGAATTCAACCTTCTGCAAGCAGCCTTGAATATTGAAGATGGGCTAGAAGGTTTACGTTATAATAATGTGATTATCGCGACGGATGCCGATGTTGATGGTATGCACATTCGATTGTTGTTGATTACTTTCTTCCTTCAGTTTTTCCCTGATATCGTGAGAAGTGGTCATTTATATATTTTACAGACACCTTTGTTTAGAGTTCGAAATAAGAAGACAACAAAATATTGTTACACTGAGGAAGAAAGAGAAAGAGCAATGAAACGTTTGGGAGCTAATCCAGAGATTACTCGATTTAAGGGTTTGGGTGAGATCTCTCCAGATGAGTTCAAATATTTTATTGGAAAGGATATTCGTTTAGATCCTGTTTTGATGAAGAAAGAGGATTCAGTTTCTGATATGCTTTCCTTTTATATGGGAAAGAATACCCCCAACAGACAAGAATTTATTATTGAGAATTTGCATGTTGAGCGTGACGATATCAACGGATAAAACTAAGTACAGCTTTATCAATTAATAAGATAATTAATACAATAAACTAGTTTTTCAGGCTAGCAGAAATAAAACTAAATATCAATGAGTATCGACGAGACTAATGGTTTGGAAACTCCTGAAGAAAATGATGGACACAATGAAGAGAAGGCTTCTGAAGCCTTACGAAAAGTGACCTATCTGTCGGGGATGTATGAAAATTGGTTTTTAGATTATGCTTCATACGTAATTCTTGAGCGTGCCGTACCCTATGTGAACGATGGGCTAAAGCCTGTACAACGTAGGATTCTGCATTCCATGAAAAAGCTTGATGATGGTAGGTACAATAAGGTAGCTAATATCATCGGGAACACCATGCAGTTTCATCCACACGGTGATGCATCTATTGGTGATGCTTTGGTTCAATTGGGACAGAAAGATTTGTTGATTGATATGCAAGGAAACTGGGGGAATATTCTTACCGGAGATTCTGCTGCTGCTCCTCGTTACATTGAAGCTCGTTTATCGAAGTTTGCTTTGGAGGTTCTTTTTAATGCTAAAACAACTAATTGGAAACAATCCTACGATGGAAGAAATAAGGAACCGATAACTTTACCTGTTAAGTTCCCTTTGCTTTTGGCACAGGGTGTCGAAGGTATTGCAGTAGGTTTGGCATCAAAAATATTACCACATAACTTTAATGAACTGATAGCGGCTTGTATTGCTTACTTGAAAGAAGAAGAGTTTGAGATTTATCCTGACTTCCCAACTGCAGGTATGGTTGATGTGAGTAGATACAACGATGGATTGCGTGGTGGAGCTGTGAAGGTGAGAGCACGTATTGAGAAAGTTGATAATAAAACCCTTAAAATAGTTGAAATCCCATTTGGGAAAACAACATCGACTTTAATCGAGTCGATTATTAAAGCGAATGATAAAGGGAAGATTAAGATTAAGAAAATTGATGATAATACAGCTGCTGATGTAGAAATTTTGATTCATTTGGCTCCCGGTATTTCTTCAGATAAAACCATAGATGCTCTATATGCTTTTACCGATTGTGAGTATTCTATTTCGCCCAATGCCTGTGTTGTTGAAGATGATGTGCCAAAATTTATTGGCGTTCAAGAGATTCTAAAACGCTCAGCTGATAAAACCGTTGATCTTTTAAAATTAGAACTTGAAATTCGCAAAGCTGAGCTTGAAGAAGCCTGGCATTATGCATCACTGGAGCGTATTTTTATTGAGAACAGAATCTATAGAGATATTGAAGAGTGTGAGACTTGGGAATCAGTAATCGAAACCATTGACATTGGATTAAAGCCGCATACCAAGCATTTGATGCGTGCGGTAACTGAAGAGGACATTGTTCGATTGACTGAAATTAAAATCAAGCGTATTTCTAAGTTTGATATTAATAAGGCAACAGATTTCATCCAGTCTATTGAAGATGAGATTGAGGAAATCAAAGTTCATATTGCCAATATTATTCCTTTTACGATTCGATATTTCCAATCAATTAGGAAGAAGTATGGAAAAGGAAAAGGGCGTAAGACAGAAATTAGAAGTTTCGATAGCATTGTTGCCAGTAAAGTTGTAGTTGCTAACGAAAAACTTTACGTGAATTACGCTGAAGGATTCATAGGAACCAGCTTGAAGAAAGACGAATACTTATGCGATTGCTCCGATATTGATGATGTGATTATCTTCCGTAAGGATGGTTCATATTTCATTACTAAGGTTACTGATAAATTATTTATTGGGCAAAATATAGTGCATATATCCATATTCCGTAAAAACGATAAGCGAACCATTTATAATGTGGTTTATCGAGATGGAAAAGCTGGTGTTACCTATGCAAAACGTTTTAATGTTACAGGCTTAACCCGCGATAAGGAATATAATTTAACTAAGGAAACTCTTGGCTCTCGAATTACATATTTCAGTTCTAATCCCAATGGTGAAGCTGAAATTATTCGTGTACTCTTGAAACCTCAAGGCAGAATCAAAAAATTGAATTTTGAATATAATTTTGCTGACCTTTTAATTAAGGGACGTGCATCAATGGGGAATATTTTAAGCCGTACACCTGTTCAGAAAATCACTTTGAAGCAAGAAGGGATATCAACCTTAGGAGGAAGAAAAATTTGGTTTGATCCGGATGTATTACGCCTGAATACTGAAAAGCGTGGTGACTTTATAGGTGAGTTTATAGGAGAAGATCAGATATTGGTTGTTCTTAGAGATAATACTTTCTATTTAAGTAGTTTCGATTTAAGTAATCACTACTCCGACCAGATAAGCATAATTGAGAAATTCGATATGAATAAGGTTTGGACTGCTGTTTTCTTCGATGCAGATCAAGGGTATTATTACGTGAAGCGTTTCACGATGGATGGTAACTCGAAAACACAAAGCTTTGTTGGAGATAATAAGGCGAGTAAACTTGTTTGCCTATCTGATGAAACCTATCCACAATTTCAAATTAAATATGGAGGTTCTCAGGCTGATAGACCACTTGACATAATAGATGCAGAAGAGTTTATTACGGTGAAATCATTCAAGGCCAGAGGCAAGCGTTTAACCACTTATGATGTGGCTAAAATTAAAGAAATTGAGCCGCTGGTTCGTGAAGATATAATTATAGAAACTGAGCTGGTGGATGATACTAATGTGCCAGATGATTCTGTAGTAAATATGGAAGCCTAAATTACTTCGTGGATTAAACCAAACGTCAATTATGCACATTTTTCTAATCGGTTATATGGGCTGTGGGAAATCCTACTGGGGTCGACTCTTGGCAGATTCATTGAACTACGATTTTATCGATTTAGATGAATTGATTGAGCAGAGAGAAGGGCTTAGTATTCCTGAGATCTTTGAAGCGTTTGGAGAGGCTTCTTTTCGTGATCGTGAGCAAGTAGCTCTTGAATCAGTTAGGAACTTGCAACGCTCAGCTGTAATTTCAACAGGAGGAGGTGCTCCTTGTTTTCACGATAATATGTCGAGAATGAATGTTATGGGGAAGACTCTCTTTCTGGAAGCATGTCCTCGTATTTTAAAGCAAAATATTTTAAAGTCAGATGATGTTCGACCAATTGTAAAGGCCATTCCTGAAAGCGAACTCGAAACCTATATAGCTAATCATCTCATCGAGAGATTACCTTTTTATAAACAGGCACAGATATGTGTTAGTGTGGATGGTTTAAAGCTTGAAGACTTAAGACTGTTGTTTAAATAAAATTGAAACTTTAATATATGAAAATGGCTAGTCTTTTTAGACTAGCCATTCTTTTTATTAACCGTTTTTTGTTTTATAATCAACCATGTTTCTCTTCTTCAAGAGAAAACATGGTTAACTAAACAAACTAATACTTACTAAAGATTCTGTAGTAGGTGCTCAACCGCTTTTTGTAGTTGTTGATCCTTACCTTCAGTTACCATTTCAAAATTATTTTCTACTCTAATATCAGGTTCAATCTGCTGGTTCTCGATATAGTCACCCTTCATATCTTTGATACCCACTTGTGGCATCCCGAAATACAGGCTCTTATCTTGAAGAGTTTCCCACCAAACAGCTGTCATTGTGCCAGGAACAGGCATTCCAATTAGTTTACCAATTTTTAAATATTGGTAAGCATATGGGAAAGCACAGGCATCAGAATAGTTTCCTTCATTAATCAATACAGCAGATGGTTTTTTCCATTTCGACATAGGATCTGATCCCATTAACTGATCGCGAGGGCTAAACTTCGCATACTCTTTACCGCTTAATAGAGTTATAAGATCATCGTGTAACCAACCTCCTCCATTGAATCGAGTATCAACAATAATCGCATCTCGAGTACCGTATTTCCCTAGCATCTCAGAATAAACTTTACGGAAACTAGCCGAGTTCATTCCCTTTACATGAACGTATCCAATACGTCCGTTTGATAGTTTATCGCACTCTTTTTGGCAATTCTTAACCCAACGTTCATATAAAAGATCGCCTGTGTATGAGATTGGCTTAATAATTTCTTCCCAACGTTTTTTGCTTGTTGGATTGTATAAACTCAATAATACCTGCTTGTCTGCTTTGTGATTCAGAAGTGGGTAGTAACTCTTGTCTTTATTTAAGCTTATACCATCTATCTTCTCAATGATAACGCCAGCTTTAATTTTAGATTCAGCTTTATGTAGTGGCCCTTTTTCAAGAACCTCAGAAATTTTAAGACCATCACCATTATAGCTCCAATCGAAGAAAGCACCAAGATTCGCAGTCTTATCACCGTTAGGTGAGCTTGGACGGTAACCTGAACCTGTATGAGATGCATTCAATTCACCCAATAATTCACTTAGCATTTCTGCGTAGTCGTAGTTATTGGTAATATGTGGTAAAAATTGCTTGTACTCTTTTTTATAAAAATCCCAATCGACACCATGTAGTTTTGGATCATAGAATTTCTTCTTCATCTGACGCCATACGTGTTCAAACATATATTCACGTTCAGCTGCTTTGTCAAGATACATTTCAGCATTATAGCTGATGTTTTTACGCTTATTGCTTGCAACATCAACTTTAATAATGCTTTTCCCCGACATTAAGAAAAGATTCTTAGCATCCTTGTCGAATTGCATAGCACCTCCACCACCTTTAAGATCAAGAATTTTTTTAGTTTCATTCTCAACCAAATCGTTAACCCAAAGGTCGTATCCATCTTCGAACTTGCTTAGGTAAAATAATTTCTTTCCATCAGGGGTAAGAATGGCATCTGAAAGTCTGGAAGGATTAATTGTAAGGCAAACTTGACGATCTTCTAAACCAGAGAATTCGATTTTTAAAGGTTCGTCTTTCTTCTCATCTTTTTTATCAGATTTCTTTTTCTTATCTTTTTTTCCCTCGTCGTCTTTTTTCTCAGCTTCCTCTTTCTTCTTTTTAGATTCTTTCTCAACTTTTTCTTTTATCTCACGTTCTTCTTTCGATAGTTTGAAATCGTCGAAGGCTTCTTGAGTAAAGAATTGAGCGTATACATCACTTTGAGAGCCCCAACTACCATGACTTCTAAAGCCACGCTTGTCAGTGAACCAAATCATTGCTTTACCTTTCAGTGACCATCTTGCTGCGTTGTCGGAATAACCACTTTCTGTAATATTCCTGATCGTTTTATTGCCTTGAGCATCTATTAAAGCAACATCAGACATGAATAGAGTATGAGGGTAAAAGTTTACTAAAAACCATTTGCCATCAGGAGACCAGTCGTAATGCTGATCGCCATCGCTGTATGAATAGTTCCATTTTCCTTCAAGGATCGTGCGAACCTTTTTACTTTCTAGATTAATAACCTTAAGTATAACACGCTCTTCAAGGAAAGCAACTTCTTTTCCATCGGGAGAGAATTTAGCCTGGAAGGTTTCAGGGCTCGACTCTAAAACGACGTCCTCCTTTAAAAGTGTTGAGTTTGCAAAATTTGTCTCAACTTCGCGAACAACTTTAGTTTGGTAAAGGTTCCAGCTCCCATTTCTTTCTGAAGCATATAACAAGGCTTTCCCATCAGGGCTGAAACTTACACCACGCTCTTGTTCTGGCGTATTGGTAATTCTTTTAGTCGTTCCGTATTCAACAGAAGTAACAAAGACTTCGCCACGAATAATAAATGCAACTTCTTTTCCATCAGGAGAAACAGACATTTCACCAGCTCCACCTCTCATTTGCTTATAAACAATAGGGTTTTCTTTAATGTCAGCGTTGATGCTAATTTCTACCTTATTTGATTTTCCATTTGCAGCTTGAGTGTAGATATCACCATTATAAGAATAAGCTAAAGTGTTATTATTCGCAATCGTAATAAAACGAACAGGGTGTTTATCAAAATTTGTTACCTGTGTTAATGCTGAGGCATTATTTACAGGAGCTTTCCAAATATTCATACTTCCTGCTTTCTCAGAAAGGTAATAGACGTCTTTATTGTCTGAGCTGAATATTGGATTTAAATCTTCACCCTTGAATGAAGAGAATTTCTTATGTTTTTTGTTGCTTACATCGTAAATCCAAATGTCACGAGTTACAGCCGAAGTGTGATGTTTTCTCCACTGATTTTCGTAACCTTTTTGATCTTGATAAAGCAATAGTTTTTTATCTGAGCTGTAACTAGCAAATAATGCAGGAGAAGTCAATATTTGATTTTCTCGTCCACCATCTACAGAGATGCTATATAGTTCAGGCACACCTCCCGAGGGAAACATGGCATTTTTAGGCGTATCACTAATAAGTCCTGAGAATAAGATGAATTTGCCATCAGGAGTAAAGCTACTTGGTTTTTCATTACCAGAATGATATGTAATTCTGTTGGGACTTCCTCCTTCAATAGGAATAGTGAAGATATCAAAGTTTCCAAAACGATCAGATGCAAATGCAATAGCCTTACCGTCTGGAGACCAAACTGGTTGCGTATCGTATGCCGAATTAGATGTAATGGCAGTTGCCATACCTCCGTTTGCGTCTACTTTGAAGATATCTCCTTGGTATTGGAAAACGATAGTTGTACCATCTGGTGAAATTGCAGGATAACGAAGCCAGGTTGGAGATTCAGCTCCTAAAAGACTTTTTGCCAGTGCAACTAAGAAAGTTGTAATGAAAAATAACTTTTTTATCATGTCTCAGTTTGTTAGTTTGAATATAGAGTCAAAATCAATTTATCAAAAGAAAAATAGAATGCAGACTCGATTCATTATCACATATTGTGCCAGAAGTTGTATGATGCACGATTACAGGTTGTAATCGTTTTTGTTCTTTGTTTGTTCTTGTTCGTAGACGAACAAGGAGTGTACGATTTCGTACTCTTTGAGAAAGCTTATTTGATGTTGAGCAAATTTCAAAAAGTAAAAATGTATTGTTAGATAACATATTTACTTTAATAAGGAATTATTGTTAGCTATAAATGCTTGAACTCTTTTGGATAAACCACACAACCAGAAACGCCATCAAGGCTTCCTTTTTTTAATTCCATGGCCATGAAGCTGGCATCTGGAACTTCGAAAGGGCATAAGATTTGAAATTGACTTGCAGGTGCGAAATCAAATCGAGGGTAGTAATTTTCGTGACCTAAAACAATAACGGATTCGTAACCTAATTTTGTGGCTTTTTCTAAACCTTTTTTTATCAATTGAGAGCCAATCCCTAAGCCTTGAAATTCAGGAATAACAGCCATTGGAGCTAAGGCCAGTGATTCAAATTCTTTAGTATCATTTTTTATAACAATTTTACTGAATAGAATATGACCAATTATCTCATTTCCCATACAAGCAACCAAGGATAAATCTTTAATGAAGTTTTTAGTCTTGCGTAGTTTTACGATTAAATTCCCCTCAGCTTCTTGTCCAAATGCCATGTCGTTTATCATAGATATAGGCGATATGTCATTTTTGTGTTCAGGGCGGATTTGAATATTCATCGTTTGATATTTAAGGTTTGGAATTGTGATAAATATACGAAAGAAGGAATACAAAAAATATGACTTTGATTATTATATTTCATCAATACGACTTTAAGCTTAGAGTTGAGGGATTCCATTATTTCAAGATTGGAAATTTTGTTTTAAAAATAATGCAGAAGATTAATGCGTTGATCTGTAATGGTATCTAGGCTGAATTGTACCCTTGTTTAGACAGAGATAATAAGATTAAGATTTGGATATTAAAAAAACATCTCTACATTTGCTCACAGTTATAAGAAAAGAAAGCTCTTTTTTGGAGCTTATAATTTATACAGAAGAAGTGAGAGACAGGCTCTGTGACCTTCTGACAACCGCGGTACCAAAACCGAAAGGTGTCAAATCCTGACCAAGTAATTGGTGAATATAAATTAGAAAACTATGAAGACAGAAAATCATTACAGCCATCAGGTAGCTCAACAAGAGCTAAATTTACATTTGCAATTCATAAGCACATCTACTCAGGTGATGCAAATGATGATGCGTATGCTGTAACGCATTCTGTCTATAAAATTTCCCCTTTTTTAGATGCCAGTGCGTATAAAACAACTCCGATAAGGGAACTCAAAATCATTAATTTTTTTGTGATTTATTGTATCTGATTTTTATTCAGAGCAAGGGAATTGTACAATCTATTTCGAAATAGGATAGCCATCCTTTATTTCTTGTACCTCAAAAGGTTATTGTTTTGTGCCTATGTGAGTCCGTATATCTACACTCACCCTATTTTTTCAAATCCATATTAAAAATAATGGAAAGTGATATTTCTTAAGAGGAATACTCTATCCAAAAATTAAGATAGCTATGTCTAAAAAATTAAGATACGAAACGTTACAAGTACACGCAGGCCAGGAAGTTGATTCAGTGACAAACTCAAGAGCGGTACCTTTATATCAAACAACAGCCTATACATTCAACGATTCAAAGCATGCAGCAGACCTTTTTGGTTTGAAAGCATTCGGAAATATTTATACCCGTTTGCAGAACCCAACCAACGATGTTTTTGAGAAACGAATTGCTGCTCTTGAAGGTGGTGTTGCTGCAGTTGCAACTGGTTCAGGACAAGCTGCTCAGTTCTTAGCATTAACTAATATTCTTGAGTGTGGAGATAATTTTGTGAGTGCTGCACAAATCTATGGTGGTACGTACAATCAGTTCAAGGTTCAGTTCAAACGTTTAGGTATTGAGTGTCGCTTTGTTGATATTGATGAGCCTGAGACTATTATTCCATTGATTGATGAGAACACCAAAGCCATTTATGTAGAAGCTTTGCCTAACCCTAAATTCTCAATTCCTGATTTTGAAAAAGTTTCAGCGATTGCCAAAGAGTATGATTTGCCACTGATAGTGGATAATACACTTGGAGCAGCAGGTTATCTCTTCCGCCCGATAGATCATGGAGCAAATGTGGTTGTGCAATCTGCAACCAAATGGATTTGTGGGCATGGAACCGCAGTAGGTGGAGTTATTGTTGATGGTGGAAATTACAATTGGGGTAATGGAAAATTCCCTCAGTTCTCTGAGCCATCAGAAGGCTACCACGGCCTGGTATTCTGGGATACTTTCGGATCTGAAGGGCCATTCGGAAACATTGCTTTTGCCATTCGTGCTCGAGTTGAAGGTTTGAGAGATTATGGCTGTTCGCAAAGTCCATTCAATTCATTCTTGTTGCTGCAAGGATTAGAAACGCTTTCACTTCGTCTTGATCGTCATGTTGAAAATGCATATGCTTTAGCAAAATGGTTAGAGGAACAAGACTGGGTTGAAAAAGTGAATTTCCCGGGTTTACAATCGAGTCCATATTATGAGAGAGCTAAAAAATATTTCACAAAAGGGGCAGGTTCAGTTTTGACTTTCAAAGTAAAAGGAGGAAAAGACGTTGCTGACAAATTGGTAGATGGTGTCGAACTACTTTCTCACGTTGCTAATCTTGGAGATGCTAAAACTTTAATCATTCATCCAAGTTCAACAACTCATGAACAGTTGAGTTTGGAAGAGCAGAAGGATTCGGGAGTTGAACCAGGCTTATTGAGAATTTCGGTTGGTATTGAACACATCGAAGATATTAAAGCGGATATCAAACAATCAGTTGAGAAAGCAATATTAGAAATAGTTGATTAGTAAACACATTTTCACTTAGTCTGAGTTTTCTTAATCTCAGACTAACTGTATTATCTCTTGGCCTACATATTAAGAGATTTGTTAGTTTACATTAGATAAATACAATAAACATAGATAAGGTGAATCCAAAATATTTCAATCATAAAGCTGGTTTAGTCTTGGAGTCTGGACAACTTCTCCAAGATATTACTATTGCCTATCACACTTACGGAGAATATAGACCTGAAAAGAATAATGTGATATGGGTTTGCCATGCGCTGACTGCTAATTCAGATGTGTTCGATTGGTGGGCAGGCTTGTTTGGCGAAAAAGATTTCTTCAATCCCAAGGAGCACTTTATTGTTTGTGCTAATATTTTGGGTTCATGTTATGGTAGCACTGGTCCTTTAAGTATTAAT
>NZ_JBFFKR010000070.1:0-14314 GCF_041555295.1 Ancylomarina sp.
ACCCCTTCGGCTGAAATATGAAGTGAAAAGGTCCCTAAATCGCCCAATTCAACACTTGTATTATCTTTCAACAACTGAGGAATTAATTGTGTAAAGGCCTCCAAAACTCCAACTACATCCGATCCACTGAAGGTAGACATGTCCGAAATTCGCTCTGCAATACCTCTTAAATCTTCCTTGCTTCGGTTAGCTACTCTAGGGTAATATTTCTCCTTTTTACCATCCTTACTTAATGGTGTTTTAATCTTTACAGGTTTATAATAGACTGCCATATACCGATGATTTGAATTGTTCCTAACTACAAGTTGATTATTTCCTCATGAGAATCATTAATTTACATCTACAAGTTAATTATTTTTAATGTACATCGAAAATGGTTTTCATATACATCATGGTTTGGTTTCATGTAGACTAAACATTTATATTATACTTAGAAAATAATCTTATTAACAGGAGAAGAATGTCAGATGTGCCATAAGAAATGATTCAACACTCAAAGCATAGAACTAATAAACAAAAATGCCGCTCCAAATCATTGGAACGGCATTTATATATTAAGAGTTAATCTCTTCTTACTTCATACTGGCAATACGCTCTTCTAAAACTTTAATTTTAGCTTCGGCATCAGCCATTTTCTTCTTCTCAATCTCGATGACTTTTGCAGGTGCGTTATTTACAAAACGCTCGTTGCTCATTTTCTTCTGAACTGACATTAAGAAACCTTTCGTATATTTCAACTCTTCGGCCATTTTCTTCAATTCTTCTTCAACGTCAACTAAATCGCCAAGAGGAATAAAATATTCAATAGCATTTACAATGAATGACATGGCTCCAGCCATATCATCATTTGCAGTTGTAATTTCCTTTAGGTTACACATTTTAGCCACTACACAGTCGAAAGAAGCATCGTAATTGTCTCCTTTTGCTTTGTAGTTCATCTCCAAAACTTCCTTGAAAGCAATATTCTTCTGCTTACGGATATTACGAACAGCTACAATCACCTCTTTTACCTGCTCAAATTTTGCTAACAAGTCAGCATCATATGAATCTGGCTTAGGCATAACTGAAACCATGATACTCTCCTCTTCAGAACGATCAGCTAATAATTGCCAGATTTCCTCAGTTAAGAAAGGCATGAATGGGTGCAACAACTGCATTAACTTCTCGAAAAGAGCGACTGTTGAATCGAAAGTCTTCTTATCGATTGGCTGCTGATAAGCTGGTTTCACCATTTCTAAATACCATGATGAAAATTCATCGCGGAATAAAGTATAAACAGTCATTAAAGCTTCGCTGATACGATATTGCTTGAACTGCTCGTCCAATTGCTCCATGGTGTTGTTTAAACGAGCATGGAAAACCTCAGTTGCAATACGAGCATATTCTGGTTGCTCAATATCGGCAACTTCCCAACCTTTTACCAAACGGAATGCATTCCAAATCTTAGTTGTAAAGTTACGTCCTTGTTCTGGCAAGTTTTCGTTGAAAAGCAAGTCTCCTCCAGCAGGAGAACACAACAGCATACCCACACGAACACCATCAGCACCATATTTAGCAATTAGATCTAATGGATCTGGCGAATTACCTAATGATTTAGACATCTTACGCCCCTGTTCATCGCGAACAATACCCGTTAAATAAACATTTTCAAATGGCTTAGCATCTTTATATTCATAACCTGCAATAACCATACGAGCGATCCAGAAGAATAAAATATCTGGTCCCGACACAAGATCATTAGTAGGATAATAGTAATTAATTTCTTCATTCTCCGGATTACGAATACCGTCGAAAACTGAAAGAGGCCATAACCAAGACGAGAACCATGTATCCAATACATCCTCATCCTGACGCAAGTCTTCAGCCTGATATGTTTTTCCTGTTTTAGCTGTTGCTTCAACAAGAGCTTCTTCAATTGTTTTGGCAACTACATAACCACCTTCTGGTAAGTAATAAACCGGAATACGCTGTCCCCACCATAACTGGCGAGAAATACACCAGTCCTTAACATTCTCCATCCAATGACGGTAGGTGTTCTTGAACTTAGCAGGGTGTAACTGAATATCATCATTCATGACATGCTCCAAAGCTGGCTCAGCCAATTCCTTCATGCTAAGGAACCACTGCATACTCAACTTAGGCTCGATAACTGCATCGGTACGCTCAGAGAATCCTACTTTATTCACATAGTCTTCAATCTTAACCAAGTTACCAGCTTTCTCCAAATCAGGAAGAATCAAGTCACGAACGTCAAAACGATCTTTCCCAACGTAAAGCTGTGCTGCTTCACTCATGGTACCATTATCGTTAAAAATATCAATAGATTCCAAGTTATGACGATCACCAATTTCGTAGTCATGAATATCGTGAGCCGGTGTAATCTTTAATGCACCTGTACCGAATTCAACATCTACATATTCATCCTCTATAATAGGAATAGAACGATTAACCAAAGGAACGATACAACGCTTACCTCTTAAATGAGCAAAACGTTCGTCGTTTGGATTAATACAAACTGCTGTATCACCTAGAATCGTTTCAGGACGAGTGGTTGCAATCGTAATATATTCATCGCTACATTCAACCTGATATCTTAAATAGTAAAGTTTCGATTGTAATTCTTTGTGGATTACCTCTTCATCAGAAACAGCTGTTTGTGCTGATGGATCCCAGTTTACCATACGAACTCCACGATAGATTTTATCTTTCTTATACAGATCAATAAAAGTATCGATTACTGATTCGTAAAGACCTTCGTCCATAGTAAAAGCCGTACGATCCCAATCACAAGATGCACCCAGTTTTTTCAACTGTTCCAAAATGATACCACCATGCTTCTCTTTCCACTCCCAGGCATGAGCCATAAACTCATCGCGAGTGATATCTGCTTTTGAAATACCTTCCTGCTTAAGTTTATTCACAACTTTTGCTTCTGTCGCAATAGATGCGTGATCGGTTCCAGGTACCCAACAAGCATTTTTCCCCTGTAGTCTAGCTCTACGGACCAACACATCTTGAATGGTATTGTTCAGCATATGCCCCATATGTAACACACCGGTGACGTTTGGTGGCGGTATCACGATTGTATACGGCTCTCTCTCGTCTGGTACAGAGTGGAAGAATCCTTTATCCATCCAATACTTATACCACTTGTCCTCCGATTCTGCAGGATTGTACTTTGTTGGGATTTCCATTATTTATTAATTTTTGAGTCCTTAATTCCTAAACAGCTAAATTCAAAATAATAAGTTTTAGAAAACTTAAATCTAATTAACTGTCTTTCAATCTAAGCAACTCTTATTTAGATAAAAATTGTTTGCAAAAAATTTGGCACGAAATTAAGAAATTCTGAGTTAAAAACCCGACTTAAGTTCGAGATTTTAAATAATGGCAGTACAAAATAGACTTGAGGCATTTTCACAATCAAATAAATAAAGAATTATTAAGATTATAATTGAAAAAAGGGAAATGGAATAAGGCCTACATATATAACACATAACTTTTCACAATCGATAACTAAATTCAAGATAGAGATAAGTAAATCCATAATAATATCCTTAATTTAAATTTCGATTCACCTCAAATATCTCGATTTTAATATTCCTTTCATAAAACGCTCTAAACAACAGCATTTACAATAATTACATCTATTTTATGAACGCAAACGTTTTCGGGTTTAAGATAAAAGCATCTGTAACTACACAAATGATAAAGTATTTTCATATATTTAAGTATTACTGTTGAAGAGCAGGTAAATAAGGCATTTATTTTATACCAATCTGAATATATTTGTCTTCGAATAGAGAAATATTTCTCCAATAAGAAACATCAAATTATTAGTTCTTATATACTTTGTCGTTTTAGCTAAATTTATTTGAAATTCTGCTTTAAGTTTTAAAAGCAAAACAGAATGAACCAGTTTAACGACAATATAAAAAATTACGCATATGAAAATAACTGTTGTAGGCGCGGGTAATGTTGGCGCTACTTGTGCAAATTGCATCGCTCAAAAAGAATTAGCAAACGAAGTCATTTTATTGGATATTAAAGAAGGCGTTGCCGAAGGTAAAGCTCTTGATATGTGGCAAACTGCTCCAATCAACTATTATGATACTCGTGTAAAAGGTGTGACTAATGATTATACTGCTACTGCAGGTTCAGAAGTTGTCGTTATTACATCAGGTCTTCCACGTAAACCAGGTATGAGTCGTGATGACTTAATTTCGATCAATGCTGGTATCGTAAAATCTGTAACTGAGAACGTAGTAAAGCATTCTCCTGATGCTATTATTATTATTGTATCAAATCCACTTGACGTGATGACTTATGCAGCTTTCTTAACTGCTAAAAAAGCATCGAATAAAGTATTTGGTATGGCTGGTGTTCTTGATACTGCTCGTTACCGTGCTTTCCTTGCTGAGGAATTGAATGTTTCTCCTAAGGATATCCAAGCTTTATTAATGGGTGGTCATGGTGATACTATGGTTCCACTTCCACGTTATACAACTGTTGCTGGTATTCCTGTAACTGAGTTAATCGATGCTGATAAATTGGAAGCAATTATCGATAGAACTAAAAAAGGCGGCGGTGAGTTAGTAAACCTTATGGGTACTTCTGCTTGGTATGCTCCGGGTGCTGCTGCAGCTCAAATGGTAGAGGCTATTGTTCGTGACCAAAAGAGAATCTTCCCAGTTTGTGCTCTTCTTAACGGAGAATACGGCATGAAAGATATTTACTTAGGTGTACCCGTAGTACTAGGTAAAAATGGTATCGAAAAAATTATTGAAGTAAAATTGAACAAAGACGAAAAAGCGCTTCTTGAAGGTTCTGCTACTGCAGTAAAATCTGTAATGAAAGTTTTAGATGAAATGAATATTATCTAAAAGTTATTTTACTACAAAATATGAAAAGGCTTGACATTCGTGTCAGGCCTTTATTTTTTTTCACATCTCATTCATTAGTCTACAAAACCCATATTCAGACAATTAAACGCATACAAGTTATATTTAACAAGTATTAACCCTACCACCTAATTTATTAAACATTCGATATATCTATATTAGCAGCTCATTTCCCAAAACATATGATGCGCTATATAATTATCCTTCTTTTTTCTCTAATCTCAATCATCAGCACTGCTCAAAAAAACAGCATTGTTAAAGGTTGTGTATTTGATTCGAACACTCTGAACACTGTGCCTGGAGCCAGCATTGTTATCACTAATCAAAAAGATTCACTCGACAAACGAGGAACCATTACCGATGACAAGGGTGATTTCCTTATGAAAATCAAACCAGGAGAATATCAGCTTTCTATTTCATTTATAGGTTACAAGACCATACAGAAAACTATCAGTCTCGATAAAAAAACAATAAACGTTGGACAGTTCAATTTAATTGAAAACAAAAAAATGTTGGGAGAAATTAATATAATTGAAACACTTCCACCAACAAAACAAAAAGGAGATACCACCCTATTCAATCCAAATGCCTTTAAAGTAAACCCAGATGCTACAGCAGAAGAATTAATTGCAAAAATGCCTGGATTTTATAGTCTTGATGGTAAATTAACAGCGCAAGGCCAAACAGTTAAAGAAGTTTTAGTTGATGGGAAAAGGTTTTTTGGGAAAGATGTCTATCAGGCCTTGGAGACACTGCCTAGTGATATTATTAAGACGATTGAAGTTTATGAATACCAAAGTGATAAAGCAAAATTTTCAGGTTTTGAGGATAAGGTGAAAAGCAAAACGATAAACATTATTACCAAGCAAAAAAGTAAGAACATGCGATTCGGTAGCATCGCGGCTGGTATAGGTAAAGATGAAAAGTATGCTCTAAAAGCCAAAGTCAACCAGTTTTCTGAAAATACTAGATTTACACTTGTTGGAAACTCAAAAAATGTAAACGCACCTCTTCACCTAAGTCGCAAAAGAGCATTTAGAAGATCGATTAGCGGTAATGAATTACAACAAAACAACCTAGGTTTGAACTTTAATAACAAGGGTGAAAAAGAAAGCGAGGTATCAGCAAATTATCGTTACTCCGAAAACGATGAAAAAAATGAAAGCATCAGTTTAAGTACCTATACGTCTTATCCACGTGAAGGCCAGATGTTATCTAAGAAAAATGTTTCAGATAACGATCGGGCAAACCACAATATAAGCATTGATTGGGATATCAAAAGCAACCAAAAAAATCAAATCATGCTGAGTTCAAATCTATCAACATCTGATTCGAAATCGGAAAACACCTCATTTTCTGAAACTCGCAAATCAGATGAGTTTATCAATTCGAATAACAATAAAACAGCATCACAGAAACAGTCAAATGGCTTTAATCAGGATTTCATGTTCTCCAGAAATTTGAATAAAGAAGGACGTACAATATCAGTGCAAGCCTCGTATAATAGGGATAATAACACAACCAATGCTGATCAGAAATCTCTGATCAAAGGACAAACTGATCAAGGCAATCAAAACATCGATCAAATATCAAATCAAAAAACAAATTCCGACAATTTTAGATCTGGCCTGTCCTTCAATGAAAAATTAGGTGATCATAGTCGTTTATCATTGGGCTACAACTATTCAATTAATAGAGAAAAATCAAAAAAATCGAGTTACAATTTCGACACAGATTCTAAGACTTATTCAAAGCTTGATACTCTAACATCAAACCAATTTAAAAATTCAACGACAAATAACACCTCTCGAATCTCGTACAACTTTCGCAATGATAAACTAAGTTTCATGTTAGGAAGTGATTTTGAATACAGCAATCTTAAAAACGATGAATCATTTCCGAATACACAAGATCTGGAGAAAAGTTACTTCACCGTTTTACCCTCTGCAAGTTTCTCTTACAATCTGAATGAAAATTCGATGCTTAATATTTATTACAGAATGGGTACATCGAACCCCAGCGGACAACAACTACAGGAAATCGTAAATGTCTCAAACCCACTTTTTATTTCGATGGGTAATACAGATTTAAAGCAGACTCAAAACCATAACATAATGCTATTTTACACATCATCGAATATGGAAACGGGACGTTTCACATCCTTGAATATGAGTATCAACAAAACAAACAATTCCATAAGCCGGAGAACTATAGTCGCTGAAAATGACACCCTTATCAATGGGAGCTATAAACTCCCTAAAGGAGGCCAGTTCTCACAGGCCACAAACCTTAATGGACAATACAATATTAGCGGTAGAATCACATATGGCATCCCTGTCACGAAACTAAAATCAAAACTGAACATCAATGCATCGGTAAATTACATGCACAACCCGACTTTGGTAAATGATAAAAAATCATTTTCAAATTCTTTGAACTTGAATCAGGGCTTGAAGCTTAACTCAAATATTAGTGAAAAGCTTGACTTTACAATTTCCAGTAGAACTCATTATTCTGTTTCAATGAATACCAACCTTAAAACATCCAGTTCAAAATATTTCTCTCAAACCAATAGCTTAAGTCTATATTGGAATTTCATTAAGAGCTTTATTCTTAAGACCAACATCAACTTTGAAAATAAAAACAACATCAGCACCAATGATATTGAAAACAATTGCTTGCTTGATATCGGTATTTCAAGCAAAGTATTCAAAAATAAAAGAGGTGAAATTTCATTTGTCGCATACGATATCTTAAATCAAACAAGCGAAAGAACACACCGAGTAAGAGATTTGTATACGACGGACAGCTATTCAAAGAAATTGAATAAATTCTACATGCTTAGCTTTACTTACAAAATTAGAAATGGAAATAAAGGCTAAGAAGGAATATACATGATATGAATATATGCCATAATTATGATAGAATGAACTGAGAATTCTGTCCAGATACTCTCTAAATTTATTCATATAAATTTCAAAGAAGCAATTATACATTTAATAAAAAGCAAAATAACCCTATTCTTCCCTCTCATTCCTTATCTTTGGTTTTCAAAATTCATAAAATCAAGGAAAGATCCCCTATGAATCATCAAGCTACCCGTATTCCCATTGAAATCATTGAGCTTGAAACTCAGAGTTTTCATCTTATCGTAAAATGCACTCTAAACGGGGAGCAAACCGGTGATATGGTAATAGATACGGGTGCATCAAAAACTGTTTTCGATAGAAATTTCGTACTCAACTACCAACACAAAGACCAGGACAAAGACGATTTACAATCCTGTGGTTTAGGTGGGGAGGATATCGATTCTGATTTAGTTGAAATTACGAGTTTAAGTTTTGGTGATTTCACATCGGAGACTTTAAATGTTGTACTCATCGACTTGAATCATATCAATAACATGTACGAGAAACATTGCCAACGACAAATTTGTGGATTATTGGGCAGCGATTTCTTACTTAATCATCAAGCTGTAATTGATTATCAAAAAAAGCAACTCGTTTTAAGCAAAAACCCATAAAAAGGAGCTAAAACAATGAGGCTGAGGCTGAAAATATAGTTCAAAATAATTCAAAAAAAAATAATATATTTGTGCGTTAATTTGAACTGAAGAATAAAAAATATCACATAATAAGAATTTATTAAACCTAAACACATGCGAAATAAAGGAGCGATTAGACTTCTCGCTATTGTATTTGCCCTAGTGAGTATCTATCAATTGATGTTTACCTACCAAGTAAAAACCGTTGAGAAAGATGCTCGACTGTTTGGCGCAGGCGATATCAAGAAAGAGCAAACTTATCTGGATTCAATTCGAGGAGAAAAAGTATATAGTTTCTTAGGACTAAGAGATTATACTTACAAAGAGTGTAAAGAGCTTGAGATGAACTTAGGGCTTGACCTTAAGGGTGGGATGAACGTTACAATGGAGGTTTCTGTTGTTGACATCATCAAGGCAATGGCTAACAATAGCAAAGACGAAACTTTCGTTGCAGCTATAGCAAAAGCTAAGCAGATGCAAGCTGACTCTCAGAGTGACTTCGTAACGCTTTTCGGAAAAGCATTTAGCGAAATCAACCCTAGCGCTCAGTTATCTTCTCCAGATATTTTCGGAACTCTTGAGTTAAAAGATAAGATCGCTTTTGGTGCTTCGAACGACGAAGTTCTTAAAGTACTTAAAAAAGAAACTGAAGCTGCGATTGACAATACGTTCAATATTCTTCGTTCTCGTATCGACCGTTTCGGTGTGGCACAGCCTAACATTCAGAAAGCTGATGTATCAGGTCGTATTATCATCGAACTTCCAGGCATTAAGGATGCAGCTCGTGTTCGTAAACTGCTACAAGGAACTGCAAGTCTTGAATTTTGGGAAACTTATACTTATAGCGAAATTGGTGGTGCTTTAAATGCAGTTAACACGAAGTTAGCTGAAATTAATGCTCTTAGCGAAGTAATTGAAGCGACTCCTGAAGTTAAGAAAGAAGTAAAGGCGGACGAAGAGGTTGCTCTTTTAGATAAAATTGAAGGTGAGTCACAAGATTCATTAAGCAATGCTAAAGATCTAGCTAAGAAATACCCTTTATTCTCAGTTCTTAATCCTAACCAAGGTAGAGGTGGTTCTTCTTTAGCTGTTGTGGGTTACTCACACATTAAAGATACTGCTCGCGTTAATCGTATTTTCGAAATGCCAGTCGTTAAATCGGTTATCCCTCGTGATTTGAAATTATTCTGGGGTGTTAAGGCTATCGACGATGGTGGAAATGTATTTGAACTTTATGCAATTAAAGTAACTAGTCGCGATGGCAAGGCTCCACTTGATGGTGACGTTGTAACTTCGGCTCGTGAAGAAATCGATCAGCAAACGGCAAGCGCTGAGGTATCGATGAGCATGAACGGTGAAGGTGCAAAAGTTTGGGCACGTTTGACTAAGGATAACCTAAAGAGATCAATTGCTATTGTTCTTGACGGCTATGTTTACTCAGCTCCAACTGTACAATCAGAAATTAAAGGTGGTTCTTCTTCTATTAGTGGTAATTTCACTATTGCTGAAGCGAAAGACCTTGCAAATATTCTTAAGTCAGGTAAGCTTCCTGCTCCTGCACATATTATTGCTGACGAAGTTGTTGGACCATCATTGGGACAAGAGTCAGTTCAAAGAGGGATGTGGTCATTCATTATCGCCTTCTCTTTGATCTTACTTTATATGTTCTTCTTCTATAGCAAAGGTGCTGGTCTTACAGCTAACGTTGCTTTGATTACCAACTTATTCTTCATCTTCGGGGTATTAGCCTCACTGGGTGCTGTGTTAACTCTGCCTGGTATTGCGGGTATTGTCTTAACAATTGGTATGTCGGTCGATGCGAACGTACTTATTTTTGAGCGTATTCAGGAAGAAATAAAATCTGGTAAAGGTTTAGGTTTAGCGATCTCTGATGGTTACAAAAATGCTTACTCAGCGATTATCGATGGTAACTTAACGACTCTTTTAACGGGTATTATTCTTTACATTTTTGGTGAAGGTCCAATTAAAGGTTTCGCTACGACTCTTGTAATCGGTATTATCTCTTCATTATTTGCAGCGATTTTCATTACTCGTTTATTCTTCGAAGGACGTCTTGAGCGTAAGAAAAATATTACTTTCACTACAAAACTTACTGATAACTGGTTGCGTAATACTGCAATTACATTTATCCAGAAAAGAAAAGTATTCTATATCATTTCTGCTTTAGCTATCATAGCTTCAATTACATCTTTATCCACTCGTGGATTAAATCAAGGTATCGACTTTACCGGAGGTAGAACTTACGTTGTAGCTTTCGATCAGCCAGTCGTTGTTGGAGAAATTGCTAAATCTCTTGATGTTGTTTATGGACATGCTCCTGAGGTGAAAACATTTGGTGGTGATAGCCAGGTTAAGATTTCGACTAAGTACAAGATTGACGAAGACGGTGTTGAAATTGATGATGAAGTAGAAGCTTTGCTATTCGAAGGTTTGAAAAAATATCTTCCAGCTGGAACGACTATGGAATCATTCCTTGAGAATAACCGAAAGATGTCACAAAAAGTAGGTCCTACTATTGCCGATGATATTCGTCAGTCAGCAGTTTGGTCTATTTTATTTGCATTGATCGTGATCTTCCTATACATCATGATTCGTTTCTCTAACTGGCAGTATGGTTTAGGTGCTGTTGCAGCACTTGCTCACGATACAATTATTGTATTGGGTATCTTCTCTGCAACCTACAGCATCATGCCATTCTCATTAGAGATTGACCAAGCCTTTATTGCAGCGATTCTAACGGTAGTAGGTTATTCGATTAATGATACCGTGGTTGTATTTGACCGTATTCGTGAGTACCTGGGATTACATCCTAAGCGCGATCCGGAAGAGGTTATCAACAGTGCATTAAATAGTACATTGCGTCGTACATTTAGTACTTCTCTTTCTACTTTAGTTGTATTGTTAGCGATCTTCTTCTTCGGTGGAACATCAATACAAGGCTTTACATTTGCACTAATTGTCGGTGTTGTAGTAGGTACATACTCTTCACTATTTATTGCAACGCCTATTGCTTATGATACGAAACTAAGTATTCAAAAAGTAATTGCTAAAAAGAAATAAGACTTATCATTCTTGATATATTTTATGCCCCGAGGATTTCCTCGGGGCATTTTTTATTCAAATGATTTCAGAATAGATTAATATTGCGAGTCACCCATTCTTAATTAGTTAATGGCTATACAAGAATCAATCACTTTTGGTATCTTTGAACAAATCTTAAATTGAAACATCATGTTATTATTTATAAGTGGACCTGAAATCATTATTGTTCTTCTCGTAGTAGTCATGCTTTTTGGTGCAAAAAAGATTCCTGAACTGGCAAAAGGGCTAGGAAAAGGAATGCAGGAATTCAAGAAAGCAACCGACGATATTAAGAGAGAAATCAAAGATGAGTCTGATATCGTAAACAACCTCAAGGATTTTAAAGACGATTTAAGCAAAAAGCTTTGAGCCTTTAGTTTATTCTACAATAAGGCTTATTCCTCATAACTGATAAAGACAAGGCAGAGATATTTTATTCTTCTGCCTATTTTTATATATACTTAGCAATCTTTCATTTCATATGGATTATCTATATCTCATTATAGGCTTTGTCATACTTTTATCGAGTGGTGATTTACTGGTAAAAGGAGGTGTCGCACTATCTTCCCATTTCAAAATATCAACACTAGTAGTCGGAGTAACCGTTATCTCTTTCGGAACATCAGCTCCAGAATTATTTGTGAGTTTAGGAGCAGCACTATCTGGTAGTCCTGATATTGCCATAGGTAATATTGTGGGATCGAATGTATCCAATATTGCCTTAGTGCTTGGATTCACAGCGATTCTACTACCACTGCCCGTAAAAAGCAACTCTCTCAAATACGACTGGCCTGTTATGATGGGAGCCTCACTCCTATTCTTTGCCTTTGCTCAAAATAATCTGATCGAAACCTGGGAAGGCATTTGCTTTCTAATCTTGCTAATTGGCTTTATGGTTTTCACAGTTATGAAATCGCGAGGTAATAAAGATGAAGTATTCAAAAAACCTAACCATTCCATTCTAAAAGCAGTTGGTTTAATTGTTTTAGCCTCAATTGGCCTTTATTTTGGAGCCGATCTTTTGGTAGGTGCTGCAAAGAATATTGCCGTAGGATATGGCGTCAGTGAACGTGTTATTGGCCTAACTCTTGTTGCTTTTGGAACTTCAGTCCCTGAGCTGGCGACCTCCGCAATTGCAGCTTTGAAAAAGGAAATGGACATCTCTGTTGGTAATATAATCGGATCAAACATTTTCAACATATTCGGCGTTTTAGGTGTTACATCTATTGTTAAAAATATTTTTGTTAGCAATGATGCTCTTAATTTTGATCTGATTTGGATGCTCGCTATTTCTTTTCTCTTATTTTTGTTAATGTTACCATTAAAAAAAGCAAAGCTTCACCGTTGGAAAGGCTTTGTTCTTATTTTAGTTTATTCTGCTTACGTCTTTTTTATCTTCAACAAATAAAAAAACAGAGCTTCAAATAGCCCACTTCTATGATTACAGCAAAACAATTAAAGAAAAGTTTTGGACAGGTTCATGTCCTAAAAGGTTTAGACTTTAATGTTGAAAAAGGAGAAATTGTTATTGTAGTTGGAGCTAGTGGAGCTGGTAAAACAACCTTACTTCAAATTCTAGGAACTTTAGATCGACCCGATTCAGGACAACTTTTTTTTGATGGTGTCGATATTTCGAGCTTGAATGAAAAAGATCTTTCGGCATTCCGAAATAAGAATATCGGATTTGTTTTTCAATTCCATCACCTCTTACCAGAATTTACTGCACTAGAAAATGTTTGCATTCCTGCTTTTATTGCAAAAAAATCAAGAGCTGAGGCGACAGCAAAAGCTAAAGAACTTTTAAGTATGCTAGGTTTGGATCATCGCTTGGATCATAAACCATCCGAATTATCGGGAGGCGAAAAGCAAAGAGTGGCTATTGCAAGAGCTTTAGTCAACGATCCTATGGTTGTATTTGCCGATGAACCATCAGGTAACTTAGATTCAGTTACACGTCAGGAATTACACGATATAATTGTAGACTTGAGAAACAAACTTAACCAAACCTTTGTTATCGTAACTCACGACTTGGAGATGGAACATATGGCCGATCGCAAAATTGTGATGACCGATGGCATGATTGAGGCTAACTAAACTTCCGCAAAGTGAAACTTTCCAGTTCTGAACTCAAGTCTTTTCTCGATGAGAAATACGATCTCTACAATAGAGAGACTTTCATTGATACCGACCCGATTCAAATTCCCAAAGCTTTTTCCAAGAAAGAGGATATTGAAATAGCAGCTTTTCTTGCTGCAACTATTGCTTGGGGACAACGTCCCACCATCATCAGAAATGCCAAGAAACTTATGCAATGGATGGATGAAGCACCTCATGATTTTATCATGAATGCTGAGCCATCCGATCTTGATATTTTCGCAGGTTTCAAACATCGAACGTTCAATGGTGAAGATGCCATTTTCTTTATACAAGCCCTTCAGAATATCTATAAGAATCATGGTGGATTGGAAACTGTTTTTTCCAAACCTACAAGAGAAGGTGGCGATGCGAAAGATGCTTTAGCACATTTCAGAGAGGTCTTTTTCTCGATTAATCATCCTTTACGCACAGAAAAGCATGTTTCCAATGTCTCGAAAAAGTCGTCAGCCAAACGTCTGAATATGTTTCTACGCTGGATGGTTCGAAATGATAAACGAAGTGTAGATTTTGGCATATGGCAGAAGATGTCTCCTGCTAGTCTTTATTTACCACTCGATGTTCATACAGGGCGTGTGGGTCGTAAACTGGGATTATTAAACCGTAAACAAGA